>SLAK01000028.1 GCA_007126855.1 Dehalococcoidia bacterium
CGCTGCTGGCGGAATCGCGCGACGTCATCCTGGACTGGTCGAGGCATGGCTACCACGGCGTCGACATGGAAACGGCGGCAACGCTCGCCGTCGGCAGGCATTTCGGGGTACGCCGCGCGGCGGCGCTCATGCGGTACGACGACCTCATCGCCGAGGAAGACCACCTGGCCATCCAGTTGCCTCGTGAGCGGCGCCAGGTGCTGCGGTCCCGCGAGGTTGTGGTGCTCACGAGCATCCTGGAAGCGCTTGCGGGCGAGCGCGAGGCCATGGAGCAACGGGTTTGACCCCCGTGGCGCCATCTTCACCAGCCGCGCGCGCCAGGTCCGTGTGCCTGCTAGCCTGAAATACCGGAAATGGACACAAAAGCACCCGTCTCCCCCTCACGACTGATCGCCGCCCTCGCTGTCGGCAGCGCGCTTGTGCTGGCTGCATGCGGCGGTGGCAGCGAAAACGACGACAACGACACGCCAGAGCCCACGCCCACGCCTGGCGAGGCAGTAGACACACCGGAGAATGGTGGTGGTGTGCTGCTGAACCAGGTCTGCCCACCCGAGGACCCCGCCGAAGACGATGGGTACTGCGATTTTGTCGCGAGCCTCCACCACGACCTGGAGGGGGGCGACTTCAGCCGCCTGACCGGAAATCTTGCAGGGCGCGAACTGGAATGCACGGAGGCGGGCGGACCATGCGACCAGGCTGGCGAGACGGTCCACGTGCTGCCGTTCACATACAACGATGATGGCGCCGACACGCGGGTCTCGGAGGTGGAAGCGCAGTTCCAGTCGGTGTTCGAAGCTATCGCACCGGAAGCAGAGGATGAATACGGCGGAGGTTCGCTCGGGCTGTACGCGGTAGCGGTGGGATTCACGGAACCAACGAACAAGGCGATCGTGCTTACAGGGATGGCGGGGGCTGAGCCCGCTCGTTTCACCCTGATGTTGAACGTTGTCCGGCACGATGAAGACTGGCTGTTCACGTCGGCGTATTTGCGGGACGAGGACGCGAGCGAACTGCTTGAGGAGATAGCCGGGCTGCAGAGCGCAGGCTCCTTCTGGCGGTGGCAACTGGTCGAGACCATTGACCCACCGCTGGGAAACGGCTGAACGGCCCCTTCTGTGGGTCCCATTCAGCATGCGGCCGGTGATGGCACGCATTATTCTCTTGTATCGTGAAGCAAACGGATCCAGGAGCGTGGGATGACCGCTAATACAATCCCCGGGCTGGTGGTGGAGCAAGGTGCAAAGAACCCTGCTTCGCCAGCCCATTTCCGGCGTATCAATGGCGAGTGGCAGCCAACAACATGGGCGGACTACGCAGCGCGGGTGCGCCAGGTGGCACGCGCATTCATCCATCTCGGTCTGGAGCCGGGACACACCGTTGGAATCCTGGGGCCCAACAGCCAGGAGTGGGTAATCTTCCACGTCGGCGCAATGGCGGCCGGGTGTGTTCCCGCGGGCATCTACCCGACTTCGTCGGCCGACGAGATCGCCTACGTGGCGAGCCACGCCGAAAACCGCGCCATGCTGGTTGCGAACGCGGATCTCTACGCGAAGTCGTCAGAAGCCCGCGAGAAGCTCCCCAACATGCACGTAGTGTCACTACAGGACGAGCTCCCACTGCCGGAAGGCGTCATGAGCTGGCAGGAGTTCCTTTCGCTGGGCGACGAGCAATATGACGAGGAACTCAACCGCCGGCTGGAATCGCTAGAGCCGGGGCAGCTTGCGACGCTCATCTACACATCGGGCACGACGGGGTTGCCGAAGGGCGTGATGCTCTCCCACGACAACCTCTACTACACGTCTTCCGAGGCGGGCAAGCTCTACGACGTGGGGCCACAGGACCGGTTGCTTTCGTACCTGCCGCTTTCGCACATCGCGGAGCAGATGTTCACCGTGCACGTGCCAGCGTCCACGGGCAGTGCGATCTACTTCTCGCGGGGCATCGATTTCCTGGGCGAAGACCTGGCAGAGGTGCATCCGACGCTGTTCTTTGGCGTGCCGCGCGTATGGGAGAAGTTCCAAGCAGCCATCGCGTCGAATCTGAACGAGGCATCGGCGCTTCGGCAGAAGATGTTCAACTGGGCCCTGCGCGTGGGTCAGCGCGTTGCCGAACGGCAGCTCGATTCACAGCCGGTGGGGCTGCCGCTCCGCTTGCAGCACGGCATCGCGCGCCGGCTGGTGCACCAGAAGATCCGCGGTGCGCTGGGAATGGATGCGGCGCGCGCATTCATGAGCGGCGCCGCGCCGCTTTCGCGCGAGACCATGGACTTTTTCGCGGGGCTGGGCATGCCCATTCTCGACCTCTACGGGCAATCGGAGGACACAGGGCCGACCACGATCAACACGCCCGAGCGCTACCGGCCGGGCACGGTCGGGCGCCCATTCCCGGGCGTCGATGTGCGCCTGGACGAAGACGGGGAAATCCTGGTACGCGGCCGCAACGTGTTCCTGGGCTACTACAAGGACCCGGAGGCAACGGACGCGACACTTCGCGACGGCTGGCTCCACTCGGGCGACCTTGGCGAATTCGACCGGGACGGCTTCCTGAAGGTGACGGGCCGGCGCAAGGACATCATCATCACCTCAGGCGGCAAGAACATCGCGCCGCAGCTGATTGAGGATAGCATTAAGGCGAACGAGCTCGTCGCGGAAGCTGTGCTTATTGGCGACCGGCGTAATTATGTGACCGCGCTGATCACGCTAGACGAGGAAGCCACGAAAGCCTTCATGGAGCGCGAAAGGCTGCAAGGCGATCCCGTGACTCACCCGCGCGTCCGTGAAGTGCTCCAGACCACGATCGATGCGACGAACGAGCATTTCGCCCGCGTGGAACAGGTGAAGAAGTTCACGATCCTGCCGGGCGCCTTCTCGATCGAGGGGGGCGAATTCACACCTACGCTCAAAGTGAAGCGCAACGTGGTGATGGAGAAATACGCCGACGTGATCGAGCAGCTTTATTCGGAGGAGGGCGAGCCGGCTACGCCCTCCCGGTAGCATCTCCTTGACGGGAGATTGCCCGGCGGTCCCGCGGAGACAGGACTGCCGACCCTGTAAACTCAGCAGTGCCCGCCTGGCAAGAGCTTGCGGGCACTATTTTGTTTGCAATCTGCAGCGGCGCCAGACGCCCGGAGGAAAGCATGGGTTTACTGTCCTGGCTGGTGCTGGGCCTGATTGCGGGGCTCGTGGCGCAGCTTATTGTGCCGGGGCCCAGCCGGGGCGGCTGCACAGGCCTGATAGTGACCATCGTGGTGGGGCTTGCCGGCGCAGTGGTCGGTGGATTCATCGGGGTGCAGCTCGGCTGGGGCACGGTCGACAGCCTCGACCTGCGCAGCATCGGGCTGGCCATCATCGGCGCAATCCTCGTGCTGCTGGTGCTCCAGGCGCTACGAGGCGCGGCCGACTGAGCAGCCGGAAGCAGGCGCGCGTTCGCGCCTGCCCTTAGCTATCCGTAGCGCCGTTGGGGCTCGCCGGCGGCTGGGAGCCGTTGCTGCCGGCAGCGGGTTGCTGGCCTGCCGCGTTGGTGAGCGTGATTGCGGCGATGCAGGACACCTCGTCGGTCTCGCCGACGCTCATGACAATGACTCCCTGGGTCACGCGCTTGAGCAGGCTGATCTTGTCAACGGTGGTGCGGAGAACGATGCCGTCGCGGGAGATGAGCATGAGCTCCTGTTCCGGCCTGATGATGCGGCATGCGGCAACGATCCCCGTGCGATCGGTAATGTTGACCGTTTTCACGCCCTGACCGCCACGGCGCTGCAGCGGATATTCCGAGACCTGCGTGCGCTTCCCCAGGCCACGCTTCGTGATAACCAGGAGCTCTTCGCCATCGTCGATGGTCTCGATGCCGACGACAAAGGCATCCCCGGGGAGATTGATGCCACGCACGCCGCCGCTGATGCGGCTGGCCTCGCGGAGGTCGTCGATCTTGAAGCGAATGGCCTGGCCGTGGCTGGAAACCAGCAGGATGTGGCTTTCGTTGGTGGCCAGCCGGGCCGCGACCAGCGTATCGCCATCATCGAGGCGCATGGCGATCTTGCCGTTACGGCGCACCTCGGCGAACTGCTGCAGCGGCGTCTTCTTCACCAGTCCGCGACTGGTCGCAAGCACCAGGAAGTCACGCGAGTAGTCGCGGACCGTGATGATGTTGGTGACGCGGTCGTCGTTGGCGATTTCGATCAGGTTCGTGATGAAGGTGCCTTTGCCGACGCGCTTCGAATCGGGGATGTCGTAGGCGTGGAGGTGGTACACGCGGCCTGCTTCGGTGAAGAAGAGCAGGTTGTCGTGCGTGTCGCAGACGACCAGGCGCATGACGGCATCCTCTTCGCGCACGGAGGCACCCTTCTTGCCGACGCCGCCCTTCTTCTGGACGCGGAACTCCTCGAGCGGGGTGCGCTTCACGTAGCCACGCTGGCTGAGCGTGATGACGCTTTCCTGGTGGGGAACCAGGTCTTCCTCGCTGAAGTCGGCGGGGTCGGCTTCGATCATCTCGGTGCGGCGGGGGTCGCCGTACTTCTTCTTCAGTTCCTGCATATCGTCGCGGATGAGGAAGTCTATCTTCCGCGGGTTAGCGAGCAGGTCTTCCAGGTAGGCGATGTGCTCGATGAGCTCCTGGTACTCGTCCTGGAGCGCCTGGCGTTCGAGGGCGGCCAGGCGGCGAAGCTGCATGTCGAGGATGGCCCGGGCCTGGATCTCGGTGAAATCGAAGGGGTTGTTGGTCCCGCGCGGCAGGTTCTGGTTGCGCTCGGAGAGCAGCGAGAGGACTGCCTGCGGCAGCGCCTGGCCGCCCTGAAGCAGCGCCATGGCGGCGTTTGCGGAATCGGCGCCGCGAATGGTGGCGATCACCCAGTCGAGCACGTCGATGGCCTTGATGAGCCCTTCAAGGATGTGCTCGCGATCGCGGGCCTTCTGGAGCTGGTATTCGGTGCGGCGTGTTATGACGCGCTGGCGGTGCGCGATGAAGTGTTCCAGCGCGCGCTTCAGGCCGAGCCGGCGGGGCTGGCCGTCCACGATCGCCATCATGTTGACGGCGAAGGACGAGCGCATGGCGGTGTGCTTGTAGAGCTGGTTGCGGATCTGGTTGGCCTGCCCGTCGCGCTTCAGCTCGATGACCAGGCGCATGCCGTTCCGGTCGCTTTCGTCGCGGAGGTCGGAGATGCCTTCGATCTTCTTGTTGCGCACCAGGTCGGCGATCTTCTCGATGAGGTTGGCCTTGTTGACCTGGTAGGGGAGCTCGGTGACCACGATGCGGGTCTGTCCGCGCTCGGACTCCTCGATGACGGTGCGGGCATGGATGACGACGCGGCCATGGCCTTCGCCATAGGCCAGGCGGACCTGTTCGCGGTTGACGCCAACCAGGGCCATGCCAGCGGTGGGGAAGTCGGGGCCTTTAACGACCTCAAGCAGGTCGTCGAGTGTCGCCTCGGGCCGGTCGATGAGGAGCGAGATGGCGTCGGCGATTTCGTTGAGGTTGTGCGGCGGGATGTTGGTCGCCATGCCGACGGCGATGCCGGAGGAGCCGTTGAGCAACAGGTTCGGGATGCGCGCCGGAAGCACGACCGGCTCGTTGTGGCTGCCGTCGTAGTTCGACTGGTAGTCGACGGTGTTCTGGTCGATGTCGGCGACGAGCTCTTCGGCGATGCCCGTCATGCGGGCTTCGGTGTAGCGCTGGGCCGCGGGCGGGTCGCCATCGACGCTGCCGAAGTTGCCCTGGCCATCGACCAGCGGGTAGCGCATGGAGAATGGCTGAGCCATGCGCACCATCGCTTCGTAGACCGGCGCGTCGCCGTGGGGGTGGTAGCGGCCCATGACGTCGCCGACGATGCGCGCGGACTTGCGGTAGGCGGTTCCGGCGCGGGCGCCGCCATCGAACATGCCCCAGACGATGCGGCGCTGGACCGGTTTCAACCCATCCTCAACCCTGGGCAGTGCGCGCGCAACGATCACGCTCATGGCGTAATCGAGATAGCTTTCGCGCATCTCCTTTTCGAGGCCGACCCTCGGGAAAGGGGGGGTAGGTTCCGTGGTCATAAGCGGGGCTCCCGGCCGGGGTAAATGCTAAGCTAATTCTACCAATTCGGGGGCTTAGGTGCACTTGTGGCGATTCGGGGAAGCGCCTCGGCGGGAAGGCACGTCGGCTCCGTAATGCCCCAAAATTCACCCAAGCGCACATTGCATCGCCAGCTTGCAAACCGCAGGATAGGGGAACGGTGTGCCCCGGGCGGGATTCGGACCCGCACACTGTCTTTAGTGAGAAGACTGCTCTCTCCGTTGAGCTACCGGGGCATGCCATGTCTCGCTGAGACCTGTATATCGTGTTGCAGGGTCGATAACGCCTCAATGGCTTATCGTCACCCAGACCCGTGAATTTTCGAATCCGTACACGCGCCTGTGAGGTTATGTTCGCGTCTTGCAGTACCGACTTCGTTGCGGTAAACGGAGCGGCGGGTAGCATGGCCTGGTGCGCGGTGTTGTCATCACCTCTGGCGGAAGCTTCAGGCGCCGATCGCGGGGAGAGCGCGTGGCGGCCTTCATCATCCGCTGGCTGATCACCGCCGCTTCCGTCTGGGTTGCGGCGGCGATCGTGGGTGGGATTCACCTGGAGGGCTGGGAGTCGACGCTGCTGGTCGCGCTCATCCTGGGGTTGCTGAACGCGGTGTTGCGGCCGTTGCTGGTGCTGGGGGCGCTGCCGGCGATCATCATGACGC
>SLAK01000401.1 GCA_007126855.1 Dehalococcoidia bacterium
AGCTCCTCGACCTCCTCGTCGCCAAGCCGGGGCCCGAGCACGCCCTCCGCGGCCGCGCGGTGTAGCCGTTGAGGCACCCGTACGTTCAGGACGATCCCGGCAACATTACCCAACCAGTGGTTGTCCATCTGTGCCACTGCTATGGTGAAAGTGTCGTGAACAAGTCCCCGGAAGCGGATCGCCACGATCCCTTCCCCTGTCCCACCATCGAGCTTCAGTACCCTGCTCCTGATGAAAACGGCCATCGCTTCCTTTAACCAGCGTGTCGATGAACCAGCGAAAGCTGGCACCGCACCAGTGACGGGTGGGCCGCAGGCCACTGTGTGCGTGAAGTACTGATGGAAACGACCACCAGTTGATCTAAGGAGGATCACGCTTGAATCGCTTCCTGCGCCTGCGAACGCTCGCCCTTCCCGTGCTGGCGTCCGCGCTACTGATACTCGCAGCCTGCGGTAACGACGATGACGACAACGACGTTGTCAACGATGTCGACAACGACACCAACGATGCTGTCACCGAAATCACCATCGACATGGGCGACAACTGGTTCGACCCCGAGGAATTCACCGTCAGGGTCGGCGAAGAGGTCACCGTGACCGTCGACAACATCGGCGAGGCGGTTCACATGATGAGGATCAAGTCAGCCGACGTTGAAGGCCAGGACTTCCTCAGCGATCTCATCGTCTCGCCGGGCGAGAGCGACACCTTCTCGTTCACGTTCACCACGGCGGGCACCTATGACTTCGAGTGCGACTACCACCTCCCCGAGATGGTCGGGATCGTCACCGTCATCGAATAGCCCTGGCGGTCTTCCCCAAAGGGCGCCAAAACAGTGTGCTCCGGCCAGCCGGCCGGAGCACACTGGTATCTGCGCACCGGTGCCCCCTACTCCACGACTTCGATAGCCACGCGGATGACCGGCAGGCTCATGCCAAGGTCCAGCCCCGGGTGGTCCTCGGTGGCGTTCAATTGAGGAAGCTGGTAACCCCAGGGCTCCTCTCCCGAGCCGCCAATGCCGCGGTAGACCATGGGATAGATGTCGATTAGATGCGTGCCAGGGCTCCCGGCCGCCACGAAATGGAGCTCGACCGGGCCGCGTGCCGTGAAGCCGCAGCCGTAGCCCATGTAGGCATTGTTGTAGGTCACAGCCCATCCGTTATCCAGGTCGTACAGGCCGCTGCCCAGGAACTCTATGGTGAATGCCTCGCCCAGCCGGACTTCCTCCGGTGCCGACACCAGGCTCCGCTCCGTGTAAAAGCCCCGCTCGGCTACGACTGCGTCGTCAATCACGAGCTGCACTGCGTGCCACCCGCCAAGGTGGTTTGGTGCTGAGACCGTGGCAGAAAGTTCGCCATTATCATTCGCCTCGAACTCACCGAGACGGATGGCATCCGACTGCAGACTGGCCTGCCCACCTCCCGAACCGCCAACAGTGCTCCAATCGATCACCACAGCTGCGCCTGGATCAAACCCGGATGCGTGCACCTCGATCCGCGTCTCCACAGGCCCTCGGCCTGGTGAGATATCAAAGGACATGCTCTCCGGTACGCCCACACCTGCGGCCGTCGGAAAGAGCTCGTTGGCATCAAGGTCAACCACCCGGTCCTGTGCCGGCCATTCAAAGGTTGGCTCGCTACCGCCCTGGTCTTCGGTTACCCGAAACGTCGATCGGTACATGCTGGTTGACGGCCACTGCGCTTCGTATGGCGACTGATGCACCGTCAGGAACGGCCCGCCGTGCACGCCGAATACGCCCAGGTCAATGGTGTGAAGGCCAGGGGGTCCTGCCGCTCGGATCACCGCGGTTGCACTTCCGGACGTCGTCGTGCTCGATACATACCCGAGGTACTGGTTGTTGTAGTACACGGACATCTTCGTGCGCCCGAACAGTCGTAGCATGCCATCCACTTCAATCGTGATCGGGCTTCCGACAACGCCTTCCTCCGGGGACACGGTCACCCGCGGATGGATCTGATAGCCGCCGCGGGCAACAGCCTCGTCATCCACCACCGCGAAGATGTCATGCGCGCCGCCAAAGTCAACCGGAGCTTCGAACGTTGCCTCCACACGACCATTGCTGTCTGCCCGTGCAGTGCCCAGGACGAGTGGGACGTCCTCGAAGCGCGGCCCAATGAAATACGCGCCTGCTTCATGTACCTCCGTCTCGTAATGGCCCTCCCACGAAATCCATTCAAAGCTCACCTCGGCGCCGGGCGCAAAGTCTTCTCCGGAGATCGTGAACTCGTCACCCACATGGCCGGAGGCTGGCTCAACCTGCAGCAAGCCAGCGACGCTCCGCTGCCTTGCCTCCACATCTCCGGGCTGATCTGATGTCCGTGCCGCCTGGTCGGGTGGGGCGGAGCCGGACGCACCGTCCGGCCCCGCCTCCTCGTTTCCAGAGCACGCAGCGATCAGCAAGGTCGCTGAGAGGATCGCGGCCCCAAAGAGGGAATGTTGCAATCTCCACCATCGCTTTGCGTGCATTGTCGTTGCGTCCTTTCCAAGGGCTGCGAGCGCGGATGCGACCGCTGCCTTACAACTCCGTCTGGCCGTCGATGATTTCGACTTTGATGTAGGGGTCCGCGTAGACGCCGGAGCGGCCATCCTCGTGCTCTACCACGACCTGGAAGTCAAGCGAACCGACCGGATAGTCCGCAGGGATGTCCCAGCTTGTTGCCCACATCCACGGCGCGTCCGGGTTGCGACCGCCGCCACGCTGGCTGAATCGCATGTCGCGCTCTTCGCCGTGGGGCAGCACGACTTTGACCGAGGCGACGTCGTCCAGCACCCGAGTGCCCGTCGCCGGGTCTATGACCTCAATCCGCCAGACAATTCGTGTGCTCCGCGTAAACGTGCTCGACTGTACGCAGCTTGGATCATAAGCCCAGTACCCCGCCTCTTCGTCACCCACTGCGCCACCGGAGGCGATCGTCTCGACGACGAAGATGAAGTCGCCAACCGGCTCGAAGTACGCATCGGGTGGCGATGGCGGTGGTGGCGGCCCTTCACCTTCCGGCAGCGGAGTCGGTTCCGGCCGCGGCTCTGGCGGGTCCACCGGTACGGCGGCCAGCACGACCACGCGCTCCGCAATGTTCGTGAGGGTTGATGCCAGCTCAGCTTCCATCTCCTGCGCACGCTCTTCGGCCGCCGACAGCTCCTGCTCCAGTGCCTGCGCCCGCGACTCTTCGGCTGCGAGCCGCTGCTGCACGGCGTCATGTTCATCCTCATCGATGCCGCTGTCGCCGCATGCCGCGACAAACAGGCCCGTGAGAGCGAACAGCGCCCCAATGCTCAAGAATAGTGTCTTTCGTCGATGCCTCATGGCTTCCTCCTGCCTTGCGGGGCCAATGCCCCTTGGTCTGTTTGCTGGCCGGGAGCCGAAGCCCCCTGCTTATGCCGGTCTCGTTCGGCGCGGTGTCCTGGCGCCTGTCAAATCCGCAGCTCGCTTACTCCTCTCCTCTCGCCCGGCCGATGCGCAGCGCCTGGATGAACACGAAGCCAAGTGCCCCCCAGACGAGGACGAAGCCGACTCCGGCGCCAATGCGCGCCCCCTGCTTCACGCTCTCCAGACGCGATTCCTCCGGTGTGTACACAGGCGGCGGCGCCCCGGTGAGCTGCAGACTGAGTTCCTGCTCCGCCTCGTCGTAGATGCCCATGCCCCCAAAGCGCACGACCACGCGCTGGTCCGGGTCCTCCGTGAAGGGCGCGAAGTCGAATCGCGCAACCCCGGATTCGTCTGTCCGCAACGTCTTCGTGTGGACCAGGTCACGGACCCCGCCGAACTCGGTGTCGACGTACACCCGGACTTCGGCGCGCTCGAGCGGCTCGCCGTCTTCCGCTGTCAGCGCCACGCTCAGTTCGACCGGTTCAAGCCCGCTGATGAATCGTGAAGCAACATCCAGGTCGAGCAGCGTCGGCGTGTATTGCGGCGCTGCACCGCCTCCGCCCTCGCGGCCGACGCGGACCGTCGCCCGCTGCATGAAGTCGTGCAGGTCGCAGTAGACGTCGCACTTGAACGTGAACGAGCCGGCCTCGCTCGCGATGAATTGCAGCGACGTCTCCCGGTTCTCCCGGTCGATCAGGTCCGACTCGAGGCCGTACCCATCGATGACCATGATGTGCTCTTCATAGGGGTAGGCCTCGTGTGCCCAGACAAATCCCAGGTCGACCATCGCCCCCTGCGGCACTTGCAGAGCGGGCCGCCAGGCGCCGTCGGAGAAGTCGACGTAGTCGCAGCCCTCCACGCACCCGTAACCGTCGTCGCGGGTTTCAAGGACGATGCGTATCGCATCACCGGCCTCGGCATCTGCCGTTGTGTTCATACCCGGGGCCAGGAACACGGCGCCGGCAAGGGTGGCGCCGGCCACAAAAAGGAACATTCCACGCAATTGCCTAGCCATCATGTCCTCCTTTCACCGGCATCGCAGGGGCTGCCGGTCCGGCCATCACCGGACCGCGGGCGCCCGGTCCGGGCTCGTCGGGTCGGTTGCCGTGGCTGCCCTGGCTGACTTCCCAGATGGGGATAATCGGGAACAGCTTTGCGAAGAGCGTGAAGATGAGCGCGAAGCCCGCGAAGGACGCGACGACGATCGCGATCTCCACCCAGGTCGGCGTGTAGGCCGCCCATTCCTGCCCCACCAGGGGCAACGACAGCGAGGGAAGCACGATGATGTAGCGCTTGATCCACATGCCGATGTTTACGAGCAGCGCCGCGCCCACCAGCAGGGGGATGGTCCGCGTCCACGGGAGCACGGCCACCGCGATCGGCACGATCTGCCCGGCGATGAAGCTGGTCCAGACCAGCCAGGCGTACTCGCCGAAGAAGAGCGACTCGAGCAGCGGCGCCTTGGACTCCGCCGGCTTGTAGACCACCGTCAGGTATTCCGCGAAGGTGAAGTACAGGTACAGCAGCCCGGATGCCGCCATGAAATAGCCCAGGTAGCGGAAGTGCTGGACCGTGAAGTACTCCTCCAGGTGGCAAACTCGCCGGAAGATGTACATCAGCGTGATCAGCATCGCCGTGCCGGAATACAGCGCGCCCACTGCGAAGTAGGGCGCGAAGATGGTCGAGTCCCAGCCGGGCCGCGTGGTCATCCCGAAAATCCATGAGACGACCGAGTGCGTGGCCACGCCGATCGGGATGATCAGGATGGCCATGATGATCGCTCCCCGCTCCAGCAGCCTGTGCTGGTGGGGCCGGTCGTGCCAGCCCAGAGCCGCCAGGCGGTAGAAGCCGGCTCGCAGTCGAGAGACCTTCCCGCCCATCTGGTCACGAAGGATGGCCGCGTCCGGAATGATGAACAGATAAAGGAAGAGGGCGCTTGCCGCGAGGTACGTGGGGATGACCAGCAAGTCCCACATCAGTGGCGAGTCGATGCGCCCGGACACGAGCATGCTCCACGCACGGTCCGGCCGGCCGAGGTCCAGCAGCGGCATGGTTGCCGCGATGATCAGCGCCGAAACCGTGCTCAGCTCGGCGATCCGCGTCAATGGCCGCCGCCACTCTGCCCCGGTGATGCGCAGGATGGCGGACACGAAGGTGCCTGCCATGCTCACACCGCTCCAGAAGACGAAGTTGGAGATATAGAGGCCCCAGAACACCTGGTCCGACATACCCGTCACCACCAGGCCGCGGCGCAACTGGATGATGTAGGCCACGGCCCCGACCAGGAGCAGGGCAAACAGCACTGCCAGCCACGCATACCAGGCGCGTGAGCGCACCCTCAGGGGCGGCAGCATTGTATCGAGCAGGCGTTGTTCGTCCTGGCGAGTCATTCCTCACCCCCTTCGGCTTCGTCCTCTCCGTCGTGCCCGTGCACCGCCTCGTCCGCCTCCTCTGCTCGCTCTTCTTCCAGCTCCCGGAGCTCGAGCCACGTCCGTGCGGGCGTCAGCGGCCGGTCATCGTCCAGCGGGCGACCGTATTCCTGCCCGTGCCCGGGCAGGTACCAGACGCGCGGGCCCGTCCCAAGGCTTGCGCGCAACTGGAAGGCGTTGTTTTCGGACAGGAAGCGCGAAAGCTGCACCACTTCCTGGCCGTTTGTCGCCAGGTCCGAGTTCAGGTCCGCCAGGTAGATAGCGAACATCGGGCAGCCCTTGGCGCAGGCCGGTAGCTTGCCGTCTTCCAGGTGATGGGCGCAGAGCATGCACTTGTTCACCGTCCCCTTGCGGTGGGGGACTGGATATTGCGGGCTGTAGGTCCCGAACGCCGCCTCGGGCGGGTTCGGGGGCTGTTCCCAGTTGAAGGAGCGCGCGCCGTAGGGGCAGGCGGCCATGCACATGCGGCAGCCGATGCACTTCTCGTGGTCGATCAACACGACGCCTTCGCTGTCGTGATACGTTGCGCCCACCGGGCAGACATTGACGCAGGGAGCGTCCTCACACTGCTGGCAGAGCAGCGGCATGAAGTAGGTGTTCCCACCTTCGTCGACCTGCTCGACGATGCGGATCCACTCCTGCCCGGGCGGCACCGAATGCTCCAGATTGCACCCCTCGGTGCAGAGGGGCGGGTCACCCGTGGTGACGCAGCCCTCGCATTTGCGGAGGTCGATCACCATGGCCCACTGGTGCTTCGCGCCCGTGCGGCCGGTCTGCTGCGGCGCGCTCTGCCCTGTGGGCACATTGCCGGAAACGAGCCAGGCTGGCGCGGCCAGCCCGAGCGCGCCGCCAAAGACGCCTGCGAGCATCCGGCGTCTGGAAAA
>SLAK01000139.1 GCA_007126855.1 Dehalococcoidia bacterium
CGCGTGCGGGCTTTGCTACCGCACGTTGCAGCGAGCGTGACGCATGAGTGGTGAGCGTGGTTACGAGGGACGATGGAGCAGTGGTGACGACAGCATGAGCCGGTCGAAGGACCCGGCGTTGCGCCACCTGCGGCGTCGCTACGAATCGCTCCGCGACGATTACGAGGAGCTGATCGAACGGCTTGCCGAAGTGGAAAGCCGGCTGGAGCCTGGCCAACCCCCGGCCGGGCGTCGCGAAGCCCAATCGCGGGAAACCCGGCCTGCGAGCACGCCAGCAGCCACCGGCAGCGTCAGCGAACAGGTGCTGCGGGCTATCGCTGCGCCCTGGTTCGCGCTCCGCGACGAATACTCCCGCACCGCGCAGGAGCTGCTCGGCATCGTGCATTCGATGGACGAGCTCGCCGACCGCGCGTTCAAGGGCCAGCGGCGCGCACGCGAGGAAGAGCAGCCCGCACCGCCACCGCCTGCGCCGGAAGAAGAGCCGGAGCCGTCGGCCGCGTCGCAGGAAGAGCCAACTGCTGAGGAGATCCGGGCCCACCATGTGGCGCCATCCAGCGGCGCGCCCGACCGAACGACCATCCAGGTACAGGTGCAAAGCCCAAACCTTGGGGCGCTGCTCGACTTCCAGGAACACCTTTCGCAGCTCCCCGACGTGGCTCGCGTGTCCATGAGCCAGGTGAACGAAGAGCGCGCCGTCCTCGTCGTCGAGCTGCGCCCGGATTCCAGCGGGCAGCACCCGGGCTGACGGGACGGTATGCTTCTCCAGCGGATTCCCTGTTGGAGACGCTGATGGATATCGAACAGTTCAACGCCGACTGGCTCGCAGCCTGGAGCGACAAGGATGTGCCCCGGCTGCTCAGCTTCTACGCCGCAGATACGAGCTACGTCGACCCGCAGGCGCCCATGGGCGTCACCGGTCACGACGAACTCCGCGCCCACCTGGAGAAGATCTTTTCCTCGACCCCGCCGATGCGCTACGACCCCGACGAGGTCTGGCCCATCGACGGCGGCTACTGCGGGCGCTGGATCTGCACCATCGACGTGCCGGACGGTTCAAAGGCCTACATGCGCGGCTTCGACCTGGTCATCCTCGACGGCGGCAAGATCGCACACAACGAGGTTTACGTGCACCAGCTCCCCGCCGACCCGCGCAAGAGCTGAGCCTGTCCCGGGATTGCCACCGGTCAGGACACCGGGTTCAGCACGCGCCCCATGAACAGGATCGCCCCGCTGTCCCTGTCGTGGACGAAGAACAGGAACGGCCGGTCGAAATCGACCTCCACGTTGATCGGCGGCGCTGATACGACGCCGACGACCACTGCCGTGGCAGCGGCGGCTTCTGTCCCGTGCTCATCGACTGAGATGAAGCCTTCGTGGACAACGTCCTGGATATGCAGGTCGTCGGGCGGCGCGATGCCGCTGAAGTCGGCCTCGTCGGGTTCGAAGGCGATCGGCATGCCCAGGTTGCTCAACGCATCCTTGAGCAGCGCTTCAGTGCGGAACTCGAACCGCGGGAAGCCCAGCTCCACGCGCGCGTCGCCCAGGCTTGCCACGATTTCGTCCACACGGTCCCCGTCCAGGCCGGCCTCGAAGACCGCAAAGTCATCCGGGAGCACCGCGATCATGGAGAGGCTGCCGTCCACATAGGGCAGGCGCACCGCCTGGAAGCCGTCGCCCTCGCCGTATTCGATGCGCTCGTCGAGCCGCATCATGTCAACTTCAACTTCGTTCCCATCGAGCAGGGTGAAGGCCGCGGGTGCGGTCGCATCTTCGTCGAATCGGTGCACCCAGGGCGCGTTGAGGTAGATCGCGTTGGTCAGCACCAGGCGCGTCATGTCATCGATTACCCCTTCCGGGATGAGCTCGTCGATGCGCTCCCGGGTGCGCTCGGCGACCCATTCGTTGATGAGCACGCGCGCCTCTTCGTAGGCCTGCACGAAATCGACCAGGCGCATATCCGCGCCGTACTCGGCGGCAAGCAGGTCAAGGAAGTCATCGACGAATTCGAACCCCTCCTGGCCCCAAAGCTGGTTCACGATGGAGAGTTCAAGCTCGGCCGTTTCGTCGCCACCGCCAATGGGATATTCCCCGGAACGTCCGGCAAGCGCCTGTTCGAGCGCGTTGAATCCCGCATGCAGATCGCCGGCGCGGCTGGCGTGCAGCACGGCATCCATCTGGCTTGCCGTCTCACCCTCAGCGCCAGCTCGGGTCATGGCCAGGGCAATCGCGATGCTGTGCGGGGAGAAAACCAGGTTGCCGTCTTCGGTCGCCGCGAGTTCGCGGTACAGGTCAGCAGCGAATGCGCGCGTTGCCGCGGCTGCCTGCTCGCCAGCGCCCGGATTGGCCCGGCTGCGCGGCGCGTCGGAACCGGCGCTGGTAATCGAAGTGGTTATGTCCGGCTCTCCATCGTCACAGGCCGCGGCCAGCAGCAACACCGCAGCCAGGATCATCACAAAGGTGAGCGGAAGGTGCCGGGTGACTCGCCCGGAAACTGGTGACATGCATCTGCCTCCAACACGCGAAGGTGGTACCTGTCCAAACGCAGCTTTGCTGCGGAAAGTTCCATTGGAGCGGGAGCTTCGCTGCCTGGCATGGGCAATTCACGCGTGGGGCGTGTAGGGTAGCGGTCAAAATCCCAGGGGGTCGCACCGTGACAACCAACCGGCAGGTCCTTATCGCATCGCTCCCATCCGGACGCCTGCAGCCTTCCGACTACGAGCTGCACACCGCGGATGTCCCCGCACTCGAAGACGGGCAGGTGCGCTGCCGGACAATTGCCCTGACCATTGGCGCCGGGCAACGCGCCGGCCTGCAGGGAAGCGCGAGCTACGCCGGCGCCCCAGTCACCGGCGTCGTGATGAATGGCACAGGGCTTGCGACAGTGGAAGAGTCCCGGAGCAACCGCTTCGCGCCCGGCGACCTGGTGGTCGGGCCCACCGGATGGCAGGAATACTCGGTGCATGAACCGGCGGCGCTGCGTCGCGTCGACCCGCCTGCCGACCCGGCGCTCCACCTGGGCCTCCTGGGCACAAACGGCCTCACTGCCTACTTCGGCCTGCTGGAGGTTGGCAAGCCGAAGGCGGGGGAAACGGTCGTAGTTTCGGCGGCGGCGGGTTCGGTCGGCCACATGGTGGGGCAGATCGCGAAGGTGCAGGACTGCCGCGTCGTGGGAGTCGCCGGCTCCGATGCCAAGTGCAACCTGCTGGTCGACGAGTTCGGCTTCGATGCGGCCATCAACTACAAGGACCCGGATTTCCGCTCAGCATTCAAAGCTGCGACGCCAGACCGCATCGACGTCTATTTCGACAACACCGGCGGGGAGGTGCTCGGCAGCGCGCTCTTCCGCATGAACACGCACGGCCGGATCGTCTGCTGCGGCGTGGTCAGCCAGTACGATACGGCGAATCCCGAGCCCGGCCCCCGCGGCGTCCCCGGCCTGCTGGTGAACAACCGTGTTCGGATGGAGGGATTCCTGGTCTTCGATTTCGAGGACCGCTACGACGAAGCGCGCCGCCAGCTCACCGATTGGGCCAATTCCGGCGCCGTCAGGCCCCGGGTTACCGAGTTCAACGGCCTCGAATCAGCCCCGGAAGCCTTCGTGGCCTTGCTCTCCGGCCAGACCGTGGGGACAACGATCGTGCGTCTGTAGCGGCGGAACAACCCCCGCCCGCCTACCGCCACTCCCGGAAGAACGCGCGGATGTCCTCCACAAGCAGGTCCGGCGCTTCCATTGCGGCGAAGTGGCCACCGCGCGGCATGTCGGTCCAGCGCGTGATGTTGAAGCGCGCTTCGGCCCAGTTGCGCGGCACCCGCCAGGGCTCGCCGGGAAAGTTGGCAACGCCCACCGGTGTCTCCGGCTTCGGGTAGCGGAAGGCACCCGGGTCCCGCATCGCTTCGTAATAGATCCGCGCCGCGCTCGCGATGCTGTTCGGCGCCCAGTAGAACATGATGTTCGTGAGCAACTGGTCCTTCGTGTAGACCGATTCGATGTCGCCGCCGCAATCGCTCCAGGTGCGGAACTTCTCGACAATCCAGGCGGCGATGCCTGCCGGCGAATCGGCCTGCGCGATGCCGAGCGACATCGGCTTCGTGCCCTGCACATTGCTGTATCCGGTCTCCTGTGCCTGGAAAGCATTGCGCGCCTCGATGGCCTTGCGGTCCTCCTCGGTTGGCTCAGCGGGAGGTGGCGCGATGACGAAGTTCAGGTGCGCTGCCGCGACATGATCGGCGTGCGCCGAGGCCATCTTCGCGCTGAGGATGCCGCCCCAGTCGCCGCCCTGCACGCCATAGCGTTGGTAGCCGAGTTCGCCACTCATCAACCTGTCGAACGCCGCAGCGATACGCGTGATGCCCCAGCCGCGCTCGGCTGGCTTGCCGCCGAAGCCGAAGCCCGGCAGCGCGGGAATGACCACGTCGAAGGCGTCGGCTGCATCGCCACCATGCGCCGCGGGGTCCGTAAGCGGCCCGATGAGCTGCAGGAATTCGTAGATCGATCCGGGCCAGCCATGGATCAGGCAAAGCGGGAAAGGGTTGGGTCCGTTGCCGCGGACGTGCCAGAAGTGGATGTCGACGCCATCCACGTCGCAAAGGAACTGGGGATGCTCGTTCAGCGAGGATTCGTGCGCCCGCCAGTCATACTGGTCGCGCCAGTAGTCGCACAGCTCGCGAACGTAGTCCACGTCGGCGCCGTAGTCCCAGCCGGTGCCGGGGATGGCGTCGGGCGAACGCGCGATGCTGAGGCGCTGGCGCAGGTCGTCCAGCACGGAATCGGGTACATCAATGCGGAAGGGTCGTGGCGGCATGCCGGGCATCTTACGGCATCCGTCAACGTCAGCGCGCGGGAATCAGGCGAGCTGTTGCTGGAGCGTCTCCTGGTCAGCGAAACCGACGTTGACCTTTCGCACGCGAAGGTCCGGACCGACGACGATGGTCGAGGGCACCGTCGCGATATTGAAGCGATTCAGCACGTCCGACTCCTTCGGCGCGTGCAGCTTGCGGATCGAAACGCCGCGCTCGCCGGCGAGCTGTTCCAGAGCCGGCTCCTGGAGCTGGACGCACTGAGCGCAGCGCTCCGTCCAGAAGTAGAGCACCGTCGTTTCGCCGGGCTGCAATCCGTAACGGTCTGCGAGGTCGCCGACGGCAGCGCCCGTGTGCCGGCTCAGCAGGCGCGCATAGAGTCGCCGCCCAACGACGACCGCAACAACCATCAGTGCGGCGATGCCTGCAGCGAGGATGAGTCGGACCAGTTCGTCACTCATTGGACTTCCACCGAACGTTTGATGAGGCCCGCCCGGGCGAGCTGCAGGAAAATGAAGCAGCCCAGGCAGAAACCGGCGACCAGGTTCGTCAACGCAAGCGCCACCACAATCCAGGCCAACACCCAGCCCACAGCCGATGCACCGATGGCGAGCAGGATTGTTGCGGCAGCGAGGAAGATGCCGCCGAGTAATTGCGCGAAGCGGTGCGGCGCCGGGTCATCCGGCTCGCGTTTTGGCTTGATGATGCCGAGCCGGACAAACACCTGACGGTAGAGAAGCCCGAAAGGCGCCGCTGCCGGGAACCCTGCCGCCACCAGCAGCGCTGCGCCAGTAACGCCCACCAGCACGGTGCCCACGGCGCCACCAAGCACGAAACCCACAACAACGAGAGCGGTGAGCGCTGTCTGGTTGAATCTGAGCGCATTCTTATCGACGACCACGGACACATTGTCTAGTAGTTGGGTCAACTTAGTCAACATGAGTCTTTGCCTTGACCAGCCCGGGAAGCGATCGATAATGACGATCTGGGCCCTGCTGAGGTAGCTCAGTCGGTAGAGCACTGCACTGAAAATGCAGGTGTCCCCGGTTCGATTCCGGGCCTCAGCACCAGGTTTTGAATTCACGGATGGCGGCTACCGCGGGATGGGCGGGGCCGCCTTCTTTGTTTGACCACAATTTTGACCACAAGGCGGATGGGGGCTGGCTATTGGTCGGCGGCGAAAAGGGTGTCCATTGCCGCAGCGACGGAGTCTTTCATGGCGGGGGTGACGTGGGCATAGACGTCCATGGTGGTGGAGATGGTGGAGTGCCCGAGGGTGGATTGGACGGTTTTGATGCCGACGCCCTGTTCGATGAGCAGGGTTGCCGCGGTATGGCGCAGGTCGTGGAAGCGGATTCGAGGGAGACCAGCGCGTTCGAGGTCGCGGCGCAAGGTGCGGCTGATACGGGAGTCTTCGATGGGTGTGCCGAAGCCGCTGGCGAAGACGAGGTCGTTGTCGTGCCATGCGGGGCCAGCTTTGAGCCGATGTTCAAGCTGCTCAGCGCGGTGCTGGCGGAGATGGGCGATGGCGATGGTGGAGAGCCGGATTGAACGACGACCGGCGGTGGTCTTGGGTTCGCCATACACGATGCCGCGGCCGCGAACGCGGTGGGCTGTGCGGACGACGGTGAGGTGCTGCCGTTCGAAGTCGATATCTGACCATCTCAGAGCGAGAAGTTCGCCGAGCCGGAGTCCGGTGGTTGCGGCGAGGGCGTAGAAGGTGCGAATCGTGTGATCGGTTGTTGCGTCGAGGAGTTGCTGGACCTGGGCGGAGGTGAGGGTTCGCATCTCGGTGCGGGGGACGCTGGGCGGGCGGACGGCATCGGCAGGGTTACGCGCGATTAGATTCCAGCGCACTGCCTGCTTGAGGGCGCCATGTAGGACAGCGTGGGTGC
>SLAK01000030.1 GCA_007126855.1 Dehalococcoidia bacterium
CCGATGTCGGTGGAGCCCTCGATCAGGTTGACGCTGCCATCGGGGTTGACGGAGGCGACGACTGAGGACTGCATGCCCGCGTTGAACCAGAAGCCGGAGGCGACGCCGCGGCCGCGGTTCGGCCCTTCGATGGGCTGGTTCCAGTGGGGCGAGGCGATGGCAGCCTGCACGCATTCTTCGTGGCCGATGCGCGGGAAGGGCACGCCGTTGACCATCTTCGTGCCTTCCTTCGAGCTGCTTTGCAGCCGGAAGCTGAGCGGGTCGGCGCCGTTGAGCCTGACCAGTTCGTCGATCACGCTTTCGATGGCGAAGGCTGCCGAAGGCGCCCCCGGCGCGCGGTAGGCGGAGACCTTGGGTTTGTTCACGACGACGTCGTAGCCATCGACACGGAAGTTCGGCACATCGTAGGGCGAAAGCATCGTCATGGCGCCGGCGCCCACGGGGGAGCCGGGGAAGGCGCCGGCCTCGTAGGCCAGCTCGGTCTCGACGGCGGTGAGCCTGCCGTCCTTCGTCGCCGCCTTCACGCGGATGCTGGTGCCGCTGGTCGGCCCGGTGGCTTCGAACACCTCCGTGCGCGACATCGTGAGCTTCACCGGGCGCCCGGACTTATGCGAAAGGACTGCCGCGACAGGGTCCAGGTAGATCGGGATCTTTCCGCCAAAGCCGCCGCCGATCTCCATGGGGACGACCTTGATGCGCGCCACGGGCAGCCGCAGCACTTCGGCGACCTGTGAGCGGACGGTGAAGGCGCCCTGGGTGCTGGTGTAGATGGTGACGGTATTATCGGCGTTCCAGACGGCGGTGGAGGAATGGGGCTCGATATAGCCCTGGTGGACCATCTGGGTGGTGAACTCGCGCTCGACCACGTGGTCGGCTTCGGCGAATGCCTGCTCCAGATCGCCGCCTTCGAAGCGGACGTGGCTGGCGATATTGCTGGGCTTTTCGCTTTTCTCGCCGGCGACCGTCTTCGTGTGCCGGGTTTCGTCCAGCAGGGGCGCGTCTTCGCGCATGGCGTCGCGGACGTTGAGCACCGGCGGGAGCACTTCGTATTCGACCTTGATCTTTTGCAGCGCCGCCTCAGCCTCGTGCGGGCTGCGGGCCGCGACAGCGGCGATCGCGTGGCCGTGATAGAGCGCCTTGTCGGAGGCCAGGATGTTCGAGCTGAGCTCGCGGAGGTTGACCGCGCCTTCGCCAAGGTCCTGGATCTTGTCATCGGCAACCGGCAGGTCGTTGTGCGTGGCAACGGCCATCACGCCGGGCATCTTCTCGGCCTCGCTGGTATCGATGGAGCGGATGCGGGCGTGAGCGTGGGGACTGCGCAGGATCTTGCCGTGCAGCAGGCCCGGGAGGGAGATGTCGGCACCGTATTTGGCGGCGCCGGTCACTTTTTCGAGCCCGTCGGGGCGGACGGGACGGGTGCCGATGGTCTTGTATTGCGGCTTTTCGATGGTGGTCATCGGGTGGCAGCCTCCCTGGATTGTGCTTCTGCCGCGAGCACGGCCTTCACGATCTTGTCGTAGCCGGTGCAGCGGCAAAGGTTGCCCGCCAGCCAGTGGCGGATTCGGTCGGCGTCGGCGTCGGGCTCGCGATCGAGCAGCGCCTTCGCGGCGACGATGAAACCTGGGGTGCAGATGCCGCACTGCAGTGCGGCTTCGCTGAGGAAGGTTTGCTGCAGCGGGTGCAGGTGGTCGCCCTGGGCGACGCCTTCGATGGTGGTCACCTCGCCGCCATCGACCTCGGGGGCGAGCACGCAGCAGGAGTTGACCAGGCGGCCGTTGAACATGACGTTGCAGGCGCCGCAGTTGCCGTTGCTGCAGCCTTCCTTGGTGCCGGTGAGGTTGAGTTCGTCGCGCAGCAGCTCGAGCAAGGTCTGGCGCGGTTCACAGAGAACGTCGATATCTTCGCCGTTCAGGCGAATCTGGACTTGAGTACGCCGCAAAGCTTAGATGCCCTCCTTAGCGCGGTTGTAGGCGTTTTCGAGCGCCCTGATGGTGAGCACACGGGCGAGGTGGCGGCGCTGGGCGATGCCTCCTCGCATATCGTCGATGGGATTGGCCAGGGCGGCAGCCGCCTGGCCGGCCGCTTCGAAGGTCTCGCGTTCCGGGGCCTTGCCGCGAAGCGCTTCCGCCGCCGAGGTTGCAAGCAGCGGTGTGGGCGCGACGGCACCGATCGCGACGCGCGCGTCCTCGATGGTGGAGCCGTCGGCGCTGAGCGTGATGCGCGCCGCAGCGTTGGCTACGGCGATGTCCATCTCGTTCCGCGGGATGAAGCGGTTGAAGAATGCGCCCGAGCGCGCTGGCTGGGGCGGGATGCGGATCTGCACCAGGATTTCGTCCTGCTCCAGCGCGTTCTGGCCGGGGCCGCGGAAGAATTCCTCGACCGGCAGCTCGCGCGTGCCCCGCTTCGAACCGATGAGGAGCTGCGCACCCAGGGCTATGAGCGTCGGCGCGCTGTCGGCGGCGGGGCTGGCGTTGCAGACATTGCCGCCCAGGCTTGCCCGACCCTGGATCTGGATGCCGCCGATAAGCGATGCGGAGTCGATGAGCGCCGGGAGCTTCGCCTGCACCTCGGGGTGTTCGTAGATTTCGGCGCAGCACGTCGCGGCGCCGATTTCGAGTGTCCCGTCGTCGAGGAAGCGCAGCGCCATGAGTTCGGGCACATGCTTGAGGTCGACCACCTGGTCGGCGCTGCGCCGGCCCTCGCGAAGTTGCACAACAATATCGGTCCCGCCCGCGAGGAAAACGCTCCGCCTACCGTTAGATAGGGTATCGTACGCTTCTGTCAGCGAGCGTGGACGCACGTATTCAATCTGCTCCATGCACCGTCCTTCCTGAGATGTACCGGGCAGCTCTGCCTGAACTGAAGTTAGCAGCCCGGACCAAGTTCTGCCCGATCATACGTGTCCTTATGCGAGTTGTCTCAAACGCTTCCTCTTCACCGTATAACACATTCTTGCGAATGCTCATCGTCGCGGTCACCCTGGTTATCGCTGCGGGGCTGCTGTGGTCGCTGACGCCGCTGAAGGGGCAGGCGTTCGAAGACTGGGAGATCCTGCAGATCGCGGTTGAATATGACGTGCGGCCGGACGGGACGGTGGCGGCGGTGGAGCGGATCGAGGTGGACTTCCGGGAGCTGCCGAGCCGGGGCATCTTCCGCGAACTGCTGGAACGGGAGCGGTGTCCCGAGCCAGACCCGGTCTACCCGCGTATCTATGAATGTCCGGACGGCCACAACCGCCACTGGGACTACGATATCAGCAGCATCCGGTACGTGGACGGGAGTCCTGTGCCGTGGGAGACCAGCTCGGAAGGCGGCGTGAAGTTCATCCGCATCGGTGATCCGGACGTGTTCCTTACCGGACGCCACGGGTACCAGATCGAGTACACGATCGAGGGTGCGCTGGACGCCTATCGCGATACCGACGAGTTCTTCTGGAACGCGGTGGGGAGCTGGCCCGTGCGCGTCCGCAACGCCTCCGTTGAGGTGACGCTGCCTGAGCCCGTGCCAGCGACGGCTGCGTGCTTCCAGGGAGTGCCGGGCTTCGAACAGGACTGCCCGGCCAGCATCAGCACCACGGCCGACAGCACGCGCATCACCTACCGCTCGCTGGGCATGCTCGAAGCGGCGCAGGCGATGACCATCGCGGTGGAGTGGGACAAGGGCATTGTGGACGTGCCGCCTCCCATCACGAGCAGGCCCTTCAGCGTTCACAATCTCTACACCTTCGACCGCATCGAGTGGATCGGCGCAGCGGTTGTCGCCGTGCTCGGCATCGCGGGGCTCGGGCGGACATGGTGGCGCTTCGGGCGCGACCGGCGCTACACGACCATCCACTACCTGACGGAGAACCCGGAGCAGGAGACGCGCCCCCTCTTCCAGCGCCACCCAATCGTGGTGGAATACACGCCGCCGATGGACCTGCGGCCCGGGCAGATGGGCGTGCTGCAGGACGAACGTGCGGACACGGTGGATGTGACGGCGACGATTGTCGATCTGGCGGTGCGTGGCTACATCAAGATCGAAGAGATCCCGAAGTCGGGATGGTTTGGCCGCACAGACTGGAAACTTCACCGGCTGGAGGAGGAGAACGGCTCGCTGCTGCCCTACGAGTCCCGCCTGCTCGGCGCGCTCTTCCAGGGCCGAGGCAGTGAGGTGCAGCTTTCGGAGCTGAGCCAGAAGTTCGCAACGCGGCTGAAGACTGTGCAGGACCTGATGTATAAGGACGCGACCGAGCGCGGCTGGTTCGCCAGCAACCCGAGGAAGGTCACGGCGCTGTGGGGTGCGATTGGTGTTGGCGTGACGGTGATCGGGGTCGGGCTGGCTGCGGCCACCGGATACTTCTTCGAGCGCGTGCTGATCGGCGCGCCGATCGCGGTGGCCGGCCTGCTGCTGCTCGGCATAGCGAGCCATATGTCGCGGCGCACCCCGGACGGGAGCGAAGCGCGAAGGCGAGTGGTGGGCTTCAAGCTCTACGTCGAAACGGCGGAGAAGCACCTGCACGAGTTCCACGAGCAGGAGAACATTTTCGCGCGCTACCTCCCGTACGCGATCGTGTTCGGCTGTGTCGACAAGTGGGCGAAGGCGTTTGAGGGCCTGGACGACCTAGAGCGCAACGCGCGGCGCTCGGTGAGCCCGTGGTACGTGGGCGCCGGGGCGTTCAACATGCGCAACTTCAACCGTTCGCTTAGCGGGTTTTCCAGCAATGTGTCGTCGAGCCTGTCGAGCAAGCCGTCGAGTTCGGGCGGGTCGGGCGTGCGCGGGGGAGGCGGCGTGGGCCGCGGTGGTGGCGGTGGCGGAGGCGGGCGCTGGTAGCTGAGCTCGGATGCCCTTAGGGTGTGCACATGCCCACCTTCCGCGGATCGATGCTCATCGTGCTAATCCGGGCGATTGCCGCAGTCGGCCTGCTCCTCATCGGCGCCTATAACTTTGCCGACGGCGACTACGCGCTCGGCGTCGTCTGGACTGCCATCGGCCTGATGTTCGCCGTCATGGCGGTCCGCCGCTTCCGGGAGATCGTTGCGGAAGAGCGGCGTTCCGAAACGGGCGAGCAATAGGCTGCGTGGCTCAGCGGCCGAGCATCTTGCGCAGGCGTGACGGATAGTCGGTCACGATGGCGTCGACGCCCAGGTCGATCAGGCGCCGCCATTCGTCTTCTTCGTTGGGTGTCCACGCGGCCACGGTGAGCATGCGGAACTTTGCTGCCCGTACCAGGTGCTCGTTCACCCCAAGGTGGAAGACGGAGACCGCCTGGCAGCCGAGCTTCAAGGCGGTGGCGAATACCCGCTGCATCTCGGCGCCTTCGACCGGAGGTGTGATGAGTGATGTGGCGAGCAGCGGCTGACGGCGCCTGCAACGCTCGAGGATCTCAGCCTCGAAGGAGTGGGCGCCGGTCCAGGTGGTGGCATTGTGCTCTTCGACAACGCGGACGAAGGCGTCGACGAGCCGGGCGTCTTGCTCAGGGTCGTTCGGGGTGGGTTTGAGCTCGCAGAAGATAGCCAGGTGGCCCTGCACAAGCTGGAGGACTTCGGCCAGGGTGGGCACGTGTTCGCCGTCGCCGGCGTTGGCCATCGATAGTTCTTCGACCGTGAAGTCGCGGACGGGACCGGAGAGGTTCGTTGTGGCGTCGACTGTGGGGTCATGCATGAGCACGGGCACGCCGTCCTTGCTGAGCTGGATGTCGATTTCCATGGCATCAGCGGAGTGCAGGGCGGCGCGGACGCCGGCCAAGGTATTTGCCGGGGCTTCGCCCATGGCGGCACGGTGGCTAATGATCGTTGTGTGGCCCATTGGGTGATTGTGGATTGGCGGTTGGCGATTGTCGATGGGATAGCGAGGCCTAGTTGATGATGATGAGGCACTCGAATACGTCGGAAATCGCTGTGTCCACAATTTCGCCGGCGGAGTTTCGCACGGTGAGCACGTAGCGGAAATCGCGATCAGCGAAAACTTCCTGGTCGACGACACCCCAATGGAAGCGCCCGGGATCGCCCGGCGACTCCGTGCCCGGCGGACTCAGGCTATCGACGAGCGTGCTGTCGTGGACCCACTGGTTTTGCTGCAGCCTCTGGCGAACCAGCGTCGCGCTCGCCCGCGGGTCACCGGCGATGATCCAGTTGATGCCCCTGTTGGAGGTGCAGCTGCCGCCCGTGATGAAACGCACGATCTGCGTCGGCGGCTCGACGACGAAGGTGATCGATGCGAGCACGTGCCCCTGCCGCAGGATTTGGAGGGTCCACGTCCCGGGCTGGTCCTGGTCCTCGATGTGAATGCTCGCGGGACACGACTCACTGGAGATACTCAGCATCGGACCAGGGTGTGTGTTGCCTCCCGGGTCGAGGATCTGGATTTGCACATCCATCGGCTGGTTCGGCGTGATGCAGACGCTGAGCTGATCGCCGGGGTAGACCATGGCGCCGTCTTCCAGCGCATTTGCGTGCGCGTCCTGCAGCCAGGCGTCGGTGATGGCGGGAGGGACCGTGGGGGTGTCGACATGGGGTGTTGGCGTGTCAACCGGCGGTGTTGGGGTTTCTCCGTCCTCATCGTCCACTTTTGCGATTTCGAACTCGGAGTCGGAGCCGGTGGTGAGGGTGAGGTTGCCTTCGGCGTCATAGATGTGGACGGCCCAGCTTAGCTCG
>SLAK01000143.1 GCA_007126855.1 Dehalococcoidia bacterium
GCCAGTTGCGCCTTCATGCTCACTGTGGCCCGCGCCGCGGTCCGTGCCTTGGAGGAGGCAGCCGAACCGGGCTACCGCCTGGATGTGGACGCCGAATACCCGGTCCCGGACGATGTCGCGTACAAGACCTGGCATCCGCCGGAGCCCAGCCCCATCATCGCTGAGATGCTGAAGCGCCGGGAGCAGCAACAACAGCAACAAGGCCGCTGACCACCGGCAGGCCGCGCCACCATCGCGCGATGCGCTATGCGCCTTCGCGCGGCCGCGGGATCGCCTGGTCGAAGGCCTGTGGGATGCGCTTCGACAGGCTCTCCATGTCCCATGGCGCGTTGCCCTGCAGAACCACCTCGGGCTTGATCTGGCTGTAAAGCGTGACGCGGTAGCCCGAGACACCGATGCAGCGCCCATTGATCCAGCCGCCTTCGTCGCTCGCCAGGTAGGCTACGGGCGGCGCGATATTCGCCGGGTCCCGCTCCGTTCCTTTCGCCGCATCCGAGGTGGTCGTGTTCATCGCGGAGCGCCGGTCGCCCGGCACGGAGTCGGTCATCCGCGTCGCCGCGCCGGGCGCAATCGAATTCGCCGTCACGCCGTAGCGGCCCAGCGCCCGGGCGCAGCTCAGCGTGAAGCCCCAGATACCCATCTTGGCCGCAGCGTAGTTCGGCTGGCCCGGCGCACCGAACAGCCCCGAGCCCGAGGTGAAGTTGATCAGCCGCCCGCCGTCGCGCCGCTGCCGCCAGTGGAGGGAAGCGAAGCGCGTCGTCGCGTAGGTGCCCCGCATGTGCACCCGCACCACCGCATCCCACTCTTCTTCCGTCATGTTGAAGATCATGCGGTCCCGCAGGATGCCCGCCACGTTCACCAGGATGTCGAGCTGCCCCCATTCGTTCAGCGCCGTCCGCACCAGGTCTTCGGCCTGGTCCGTGTCCGCCACATCGGCGAAATTGGCGATCGCCACGCCGCCCGCCTTCGTGATTTCGTCCACCACCTCCTCCGCCGGCCGTGGGTCGTCACCTTCGCCGCTCACCGAAACGCCCAGGTCGTTCACGATCACCCGCGCACCTTCCTGCGCGAACAGCAGGGCCACTTCCCTGCCAATGCCGCGCCCCGCGCCGGTGACGATCGCCGTTTTGCCATCGAGCATGCCCATTATTCAGCAGCCTCCGTTGCATTCTGGATGCCGCGACTTTACCCGCCCGTCGCTCCGGGTGGAATACACGAAGAAAGGGCGCGGGACCTGGTCCCGCGCCCTTCCGGTTGCACCGTCTACCTTGATTGCCCTGCTATTGGCCGCCGGTTGCCACAGCGGTGCGGCCGTCCGTCTTCTCCGCGGCCGCCATGCCGTCACGCGTCTCGAAGTACCCGCACACCGTCTCCAGCATCAGGCGTGTGACCACGTATGGGTCCATGTTCGCGTTGGGCCTTCGGTCTTCGATATAGCCCTGGCCGTTCTTGGCCACCTGCCACGGGATCCGTACCGACGCGGCGCGGCTCGAAACGCCGTAGCTGTATTCTTTGTACGAAGCGGTCTCATGCCGGCCGGTCAGGCGCTCCGCAATCCGCTCGCCGTAGTGGGCAATATGCAGCTCGTGCCGCTCTCCGAGCGCCTTTGCCGCCTCGATGCACTTGTCGAGCGACTCCCGCATTTCCTTCGTCGAGAAGTTGGTGTGCGCGCCGGCGCCGTTCCAGTCGCCCTTCACCGGCTTCGGGTCGAGCGTGGCGTTCACATCGAAGTCCTCGGCAATGCGGTAGAGCAGCCAGCGCGCAACCCACATCTCGTCCGATACCTCGATGGGGCCGCGCGGGCCGATCTGGAATTCCCACTGCGCGGGCATCACTTCAGCGTTGATGCCAGAAATCTGGAGGCCCGCGTGGATGCACGCATCCATGTGCGCTTCAACAATATCTCGTCCGAACACTTCGTCGGCGCCGACACCGCAGTAGTAGCCGCCCTGTGGTGCCGGGAACCCGTGCTCCGGCCAGCCCAGCGGCTTGGCCCCCTGGAAGAACGTGTATTCCTGCTCGATGCCGAACCAGGCGTCGTGCATCTTGAACTTCTCCGCCGCAGCGACACAGGCCCGGCGCCTGTTTGTCGGGTGCGGCGTCCCGTCCGGGTACAGCACCTCGCACATCACCAGCTTGTTGTCACCACCCCGGATCGGGTCCGGGTAGACTGCGACCGGCTCCAGCACCAGGTCGGAATCGTGGCCCTCGGCCTGGTACGTGCTCGAACCGTCATAGCCCCACGTAGGCGGGTCCTCGCCGACCGGCACGACCTTGGTCTTTGACCGCAGCGTGTGCGTCGGTTCTTTTCCGTCTATCCAGATGTATTCAGCTTTGTAAACATTTGGCACTTTCAGCTACCCCTGTGCATCCCGGCTCGCTTGATCCGGGATTGGATAGCTTGAAGGCTAGCAACCCTTTGTTTCAGGCAGATTACTCGATCCACGCTGTGTTACAGGCGTGTGAATTGCCCCACGCTACTGGCGCCTTCGGGCGAGCGTGCGTCCCTGTTTGCCGACGGCCGTATCCAGCGCACGCAAGAGCTCAATCGGAAACGGCTTTCGGCTCGTAGCGCTCGCCCCATTCCTTCATCGCCCCCAAAACCGGCCCCAGCGCCATGCCCTTTTCCGTCAGGTAGTACTCCATCCGCGGCGGGTGTTCGCTGTAGAGCTCCCGCCGCACGACGCCCGCCTCTTCGAGCTGCTTCAGGCGCTGCGACAGCAAGTTGGGCGAGAGCCCCCTCAACGACTCCAGAAGCTCGGTAAAGCGCGTCCGGTGGAAAACCAGCATGTCCCGTATGATCAGCAGGGTCCACCGATCGCCCAGAACGTTCAGCGTTCGCGCGACCGGGCAATTTTCCTGTTCCTGGTAGATCCGCTTCCCCATAGCTCTGGTAGCCTGCCTCTCGCTACGCTAAACGATAGCAAATCTCGCTTCCGGAAGCAGGTCGCAGCGCCCCGGGCATACGAACCCGGTTCACGGCCGCTATACTTCCGCCCAATACCGCTTCAGGGAGGAGCCCATGACGACTGTGGAATCCGCAGTCAACGCCCGCATCACCCAACTTATCCACCGCCAGATCGAGGAAGGACGGCAACTCGGCGTCCAGGTCTGCGCCTACCTCGACGGCAAAGTCGTTGTCGATACCTGGGCCGGCAAGGTAGCCCCCGGCGACGAACGGCCCGTCGGCCCCGGCACGCTGTTTTCCAGCTTCTCAACCACCAAGGGTGTCGCGGCCACAATGCTGCACATTTTGGCGGACCGCGGCCTCATCGATTACGAGGCGCCCGTCGCAAGCTACTGGCCCGAGTTCGCCGAAGCCGGCAAAGAAGACGTGACGGTGATGCAGGCAATCTGCCATTTGGCTGGCATCCACACCGCGCCCGTGCCCAACACCAGCCAGTACGTCATCAACTGGGACAAAGGGCTCGACTACGTTGCAAACGCGAAACCCGCCTGGGAGCCCGGCACAGCCACCGGCTACCACGCGATCACCTTCGGCTGGATCATCGGCGGCATCATCGAGCGCGCCGCCGGCAAGTCCTTCAAGCAGGTCCTCGCCGAAGACCTCACCCGCCCCCTCGGCATCGACGACGAAATGTTTGTCGGCATCCCCGAAGGTGTCGACGACCGGCTCGCTTCGCTTCAGACCGCTGAACGGCCGCGCCAGTTCCCCGTGCCCATCCCGCCGGACCACGATTTCTTCAAAGCGATGCCCGTCGAGTCGGACGTCAACTTCAACTCGCCCGACATCCGCCGCTCGGTGCTTCCCTCCGCCAACGGTCACTTCACCGCCCGCTCGCTCGCGAAGATGTATGCCGCACTCGCCCTGGATGGCGAACTCGACGGTGTCCGCCTTGTCAGCAAGGGGCGCATGAAGGAGGCCACCTGCATCGTCACCAAAGATGTCGACCGCGTGCTGATGATGCCTATGCGCAAAGGCGGCGGCTACTTCCTGGGCGGCTCCATCAACGATGTCGTCGGCGTCACCGGCCCGCGCGAAACCGCCTTCGGCCACAGCGGCGCGGGCGGCTCCACGGCCTTCGCCGACCCGGAGGTCGGCCTCTCCGTCGCGGTCACCATCAACAAGATGCAGAACTCCCTGCAGGGCGAAGGCCCCACCTTCGAGATCTGCAACGCCATTCGCGAGGAGCTCGGGCTCAACTGAGTCTCCGCTCGCGGCCAGCCACCAGGAAACAGGAACGCCGGGGCAACAGACCCCGGCGTTTGTATTCGGTCGAGGCTATGGAAGGCTACGCCCGCGCCTCTTCCTGCTCGCTCTTTTCGTGCTGCACCCGGTGCAGTTCGCCCATGTGCTCCGCCACGTGCTCGATCTCGCGGTACAGCTCTTCGATGCGCCGCTCAAGCTCGTTGATGCGCTCCCATTCCGGGTCGGGCAGCCGCTGCACCGTCCGGTTCGACGTATCGCGGAAAGCCACGATGTGCCCCGGCACGCCCACCACCGTTGCGTTTGCCGGCACGTTCGTCACCACCACCGACCCCGCGCCGATCTGGCTGTTCTCCCCTACCTCGATTGCCCCGATCACCTTCGCCCCGGCGCCCACGGTCACATTGCTTCGAAGGGTCGGGTGTCGCTTCACCCGCTGCGTGCTGGTGCCGCCCAGCGTCACGCCCTGGTACAGGGTCACGTCCTTGCCGATCCATGTCGTCTCGCCGATCACCACGCCCATGCCGTGGTCAATGAAGAAGCGCGGGCCGATATGCGCGCCCGGGTGGATCTCAATGCCTGTAAGAAAGCGGGCAACGTGCATGATGCCGCGAGGCGCCAGCGGCATACCGCGCCGGTGCAGCGCATTGGCCAGCCGGTGGAACAGCCGCGCGTGAAAACCCGGGTAGAACAGCGCCACCTCGAGCCAGTTCCGTGCTGCCGGGTCGCGCTCCAGCGCCGCCTGGATGTCGCCCCAGATGCCGTTCAGCGTCCGCATATTGCTACCAGCCTAACGTGTTTGCCCCAGCCCGACGAAACGCCCGGCTCACCAGCGAACGTCGCCGGGCCGCCGGCGCCCGTTACATATGCCGCCAGGATCATGTCTGCTGTGGCGCGTTTGGCCGCGTTCAGCCGCTGGTGGCGCCCTGCTGCTTCCGGTGCCAGTAGCCGTTGAACACCCCGTAGGCCCCGCAGCGGCTGCAATCCACATCGTTGCCGTAGCAACAGAACGTGCGCTCGAAGTTGCCGCCTTCGCCCATGTACAACGGCAGCATCAGCCGCAACCCGCAATGCTCGCCGTGCTCGCCGGTCACTTCCAGGCAGCGCTCAGACAGCATCAACTCCAGCGCCCCGATGTTCGATTTCACCACGTCCGGGTGCTTCTGCTTCACCGCGATCACGCGCCGCACAACCTCATCGCGCTCGCCTAGGTCTTCCCATCCAAGGCCGCTGTCGTCTTCTTTCGTCGGCACGTAAAACGTGAAGGCCACACCGTCCACCGGCCAATCCTTCACCATCTCCACGAATTCTTCGATGCCCGGCGCGTTCTCCTTCGTGATCGTCATCTGCAGGATCACCGTGGTGCCGTCGTTCTGGTCGCGCTCGAATATCGTCCGCTTCACTTTCTGGAAGACACCCTCACCGCGGATGGCATCGTTCAGCTCCTCCGGGCCGTCCAGCGATACCGTCACCAGGTGCCCTGGCGCCGACGGGATGCCATAGGTCCCGTTCGTCACGATGGACGACTGTTCGAAGAGGTCCATCGCCTTCAACACCAGGTCGCGGCGGATCATCGGCTCGCCGCCCATGAACAGCATCGAGCGGATCTTGTGCCTGTCCCGCAAGGCTTCGAGCTGGTGGAGCATGGTCGCGTCGTCCATCTTGTCTTTCGGCCGGTTCGGATTGTCCGCCCTGAACACGAAGCAGTGGCTGCACGACAGGTTGCACACGTTCGTCACGTTCACGAGCGCCGAGGGATATTCGACGTCACCAAAGTCCGTCGGCTCCCGGAACTGCACGTTCACTTCGCGCTTCATAACCACGCCCCGCTCGATATATCGGATGGGGACACTCTATCACGCGGCCGTTCCTCGCTCCCCGCTCCCCGTTCCCCGTTACACTGATCCCATGACCCTCGAAGCTTCCCCCGCCTCCCAGGGCAGCACCCCGCCCACGAGCGAACCGCTGGTCTCCGTCCTCTATACCAGCGCGCCCACGGTCAAACACGACATCGCGCGGCTCATGGAGCTGGCCCATTTCCGCGACCATCTCCCCGCTGACCGTGAGACGCTGCTCAAAGTCAACATAAGCTGGCAGCACTACTACCCCGGTTGCAGCACCAGCCCCTGGCAGCTCGATGGCGTCATCTCCGCGCTCAAGGCCGCCGGCTACGACGACCCCACCCCGGTCCAGAACGGCACCGTCGTCGTCGACTCCCACGCTGGCGAAACGGGCAACAAGCACGACCGCGTCTTCGAAAAGCACGGCCTTAAAAGCGTCCACCTCCAGGACAAGAGTGCCCGCTGGGTGCCATACGTGCCAAAGAGCAAGATGCTCGTCCTCGACCAGGTCTTCCCCGACGGCATTGAAGTGCCCGAGATGTTCTTTGGCACCAACATCATCCAGATGCCCACGCTCAAGACCCACGTCTTCACCACC
>SLAK01000005.1 GCA_007126855.1 Dehalococcoidia bacterium
CTCATCTGGAACATCGAGGAAGGCCGGAAGCTGACCGGGCCGCAGGTGGCCTCGGCGGAGCGGGCGCGGACAGCACTGTTCCACCGCTTCCGGGAGTTCATGGAGGATTACGCATTTCTGCTGTGCCCCGTGTCCCAGGCGCCGCCGTTTGACGTCGGGGTGGAGTACCCGGCGGAGATTAACGGCGTGACGATGGAGACCTACATCGATTGGATGCGGTCGGCGTGGTACATCAGCGCGACCGCACATCCGGCGGCGTCGGTCCCGGCGGGGTTCACGGACGACGGGCTCCCAGTGGGCCTGCAGGTGGTGGGCCGGCACCGGCAGGAGTTCAGCATTTTTCAGTTTGCGCATGCGCTGGAGCAGGCCGCGCCATGGTGGCGAGAGCGCCCGCCGATTGTTGCAAACGCTCCAGCCGGGCCGCAGTGATAGATTATTTGCGATGGACCGCGCCGTCATCCTGGCGACCGATCTGCTCCGGGGATTGGACCCGCGCGCGCGGGATGTTCCCGCGCCCCTGCTTCCCGTTGGCGGCCGGCCCGTTATCGTGCATGTTATCGACGCGTTGCTCGGCGTGCAGATCCGTGACCTTGCCATCATCACCGGCTACGGTGACGACACTATCGCGCAGGAGCTGGGCAATGGCGGAGTCGCTGGAATGAGCATTGCGTACTTCGACGCAGATGATGGAAGCGGCGTTTCAGCGCTGTTTGCCGTGCGGGAATTCGCCGGCGATGAGCCGTTTTTGCTGAGCCGCGCAGATGTCGTGACGGCGCCAGAAACCTACGCGCGCGTGATGCGGGCATCGCGGCTGACCGGCGCGTCGGTCGCGGTTGCGCCGGCGGATGGCCGGACGCCGGGCGTGGTGAAGGTGACCGGTGAGACGCCGGGCGATGGGATGCTTGAAGCAGTCGACCCAGTAGCGACTGCTGCTACCGGTGACGACGCCTGGGTAACGGCCGGGGTTGGTGTCCTGCCGCCGGCAGCATGGCCGCTGATGGAGCTGGTGGGTAACTCCGCTCCGGGCGACGACACGCTGGTGACGGTAGCAAGTGCGCTGCTGGACGCCGGAGCGCCGGTGCGGGCGGTCCCGGTGGAAGGTCCGTGGGTCCTTGTCGATTCCCGGGAAGGGCTCGAGCAGGCCCGCGCGGCGTTCGAGGGGCGCCGATGAGCATGTTGCCGTGGGAGCTGCGGTTCGACCTGGTGCCCTGCGGGCTGGCGGTCTCGGCCGACTACCACCCGGTTGACCACCGGCTCGAACTGACGCTGCACAACGACGGCGGCGAGCCGGTCGCGCCGGGGACTGTGGAGTTCGTGGCGGAGCTGGCGTTGCCGGCGGTTTCAGGCTATGCGTGGATCCACGGCCGGCACTCGCATTCGCCTGCGCTGATCCACCGTTTCGGCGACCCGCTGGAAGCCGGGTCCGCCGACGGCTTTCATGCGCACCTGGAGGACGGTGGCGAGCACTACCACTCGGACGAGCTGGTGGGCCTCTACGCGCCGGCGCGGGCAATGCCGGCGCTGGTTATTGGCTCGCTGCGTGGCGACCAGTTCTTCACCGGCTTCGAGGTGGAGCTCGGCGAGGACGAAATCGAGCTGGCTGCGCTGCGGATTGCCGTCGACCTGGAGGCGACGACCGTGGAGCCGGGGGCTTCGCTCGCGCTGCCGCCACTCTGGGTCGCCGACGGGGCGGATGTCTTCGACCTGGCACGGCAATACGCCGATGCCTTGGGCAGCGCGATGAATGCTCGCGTGCCACACCAAGTGTCGGCAGGGTGGCGATCCGGGCAGGCCTTCGGCAATGCGGTTTCGGAGCAGGATATCGCGGCGACGCTCGCCTGGTTGCGGGAGCGCCGGCTGCCAATTGAGTTCGTGCAGGTGGACGACGGCTACCAGGCCGCCGTGGGCGATTGGCTGACGCCGAACGAGCACTTCCCGGCGGGCCTCACTTCGCTGGCGACACAGATCCGCGAGGCGGGCTACCGGCCGGGGCTGTGGCTCGCGCCGCTGCTGCTGCACGAATCATCAAATGCGCTGCGGGAGTACCCGGAGGTCGCGCTGAAGGACCACGACGGCGAGCTGCTATACGTGGAGACCTGGCTCGGGCGGTGCGCGGTGCTGGATTGCTCGCACCCGGCAGCGCAGAGCTGGCTGGGGACCGTGGTTTCGGTGCTGGTGCACGACTGGGGCTTCGATTACCTGGCGCTCGATGGTCTGGCATATGCGGCACAGACATCGACCGAGGCGACCTACCACAATAGGTCCTTCACGGCGGCGCGAAACCTTCGGCGCGGCCTGGAGATTATCCGGGCGGCGGCTGGCGAACGCGCTTTCCTGGTGGGCGCGATGTGCCCCTTCGCGCCGGCAGTGGGGCTGGTCGACGCGATGCGCGTGGCCGGAGACCTTGTGCCGGGGGACGGGGACTCGTTGCGCTCGGCTATGGGGACGGCGCTGCAACGGAACTTCATGCACCTGCGCTGGTGGGCGAACGACCCTGGGCCACTGGCAGTGGGCGGTGTCGCAGCGGGAGAGGCGCGGTTGCTGTTCACGGCGATTGCGCTCACTGGTGGCATGGTGGTGTCGAGCGATAAGCTGCCGGCGCTCCCGGAAGAGCGGCTGCGACTGCTGGAGGCGTTGTTGCCGCCGGCGGGCGTTGGAGCTGCACCCTACGACGCCGGGACAGAAGAGCTGCCCTCAGGCTGGCGAGCGGCGATCGACGAGGAGCGAGCCCTTGTCGGCGTGCTGAACTGGACGGACGAGCGGGCCTGGGTGCACGTGGACGAGTACCTGGCAGCGGGTGAGCTGGCCTTCGACGTGCTGCAGGGGAAGATGCTGGGGCAGGGCGACGTGCCCCTGGAGCCATTCGACGGGACGCTATGGCAGGTGACAAGGACAGGGCGCGGCGCGCGGGTGGTCGGTGACGCGGCGCATGTAAACTATGGACACCTTTACCAGCGGCCGGTGAGCGGGCGCATCCAAGTGGGGAACGACCTGGACCGGCCAAGGACGATTGCCGTGGAGGCGCGCCGGCGGGTGTTCCTGGTGACGCTGCAGCCGGGTGAGCGGCGCTGGTTCGACTGAGCTGCCGGTTGTCCTCAGACCGGTTCGATGAATAGCGGTTTGCCGAAGGGATCGGCAGCGGTCTCCGTGCCGGTCATGGTCAGGCAGAGCGCGTCGCCTTCGCGAAGAGCGAAGTCGAATTCGCCGGCCCAAACGCCTTCGGCGCCAGGATGGAAGGTACCGATGCGGAGCCATTCGCCTTCGCGGATGGCCCAGAGGACATACTCCTCGCCCGTGGGTGGCTGCGCGAGGCCGGAGAAGCTGACCACGGTGTTGGGCTGCTCGAGCTCGGCTTCGAGCCGCACTGCGATACCGTCTTCCGTGGAGAATTGGCGCGTGTGGAGTGTATCGCCGCCGGTGAAGACGATGATTGCAGCGACAGCCACGGCAATCACCAGAGCGGCTGCGGCGCCGGCCGGCCAGATTCGCCATGGCGATAGCGCGCCCCGCCGGTGTTCCGGCAGCGGCGTGACCACTGGAGCGCGCGGACTCCTGGCAGAGGCAAGCACGCGGTCGCGCAGGCCGGCCGGGGGCCGCCCCTCGGGGACCGCACCGCTGATCGCAATAGCGGCGGCACGAAGCTCGGCGAGCCGGGGGTGACCGTCGCAGTGTTCGACATGCGCGGCGACAGCTTCGCGCGTGGCGGCATCGAGCGCATCGAGAGCGAACGCGGTTTCGAGTTCGCGTACCTGGTCGCAGTTCATGGCGATGCCTCACTTCGAAGCGCGCTGCGGAGCTTATTCAGCCCGAGGCGCATCCTGCTCTTCACGGTACCGAGGGGGAGGCGCTGGCGTCTTGCGATCTCTTCCTGGGTGAGCCCGTCGAAATAGGCAAGCTCGAGCGCCTCGCGTTGTTGCTGGTTGAGGTTGGCCAGCTCGGTCCGCACGCGTTCGGCCATGCCGGCGTTTTCGGCGCGCTCGAGGATGTCGAGGGCGGCCTCGTCGACCGGGTCGAGCAGGCGGAGCGCGGCTGATCCGCGGCCGTCCTGGCGCTGGCGGCGCCGTATCTGGTCGATGGCACGGCGGTGGGTGATGGTGAGCAGGAGGGCTTCCGCCTTGCCGCGGGCGCCGTCGATGCGGTCGGCGTGTTCCCAGAACCAGAGGAAGGCGTCGTGGACCGCGTCTTCAGCAGCGGGGCCATCGTTGAGCATGCGGAAGGCCAGGCCGTAGGCGCGACCGGCGCAGGCGTCGTACAGCTCTTCGAGGGCAGCATGATCGCGCCTGTGCAGGCGTTCCGCCAGGCTATCCGCGCCGCCGCCGGAGGTGCCGCGTGACGTTGCGATGGCGCTCCTTCCCCCTTCCGCCGGCGCCCCGGGGCTAGCTGCCGCCTCGCGTTGGCCCGGGAGGGCCTTCGTCCGCATATGGTACTCCCGAACCCGAAGGGCAGGGGCTCTGAACCTGCCGGCCCTCCGGGCCCTCTGGAAGTTCTTCGCTTTCGCGGGCGGCGCGGATCACCGGACGCGATCAGCGTGTGGCGACGGGGAGCTTTTCAAAGCCGCGGAAGACGGGGATGCCGCGCCGCACGGGCGCTTCATCGGCCAGCCGCAGCTTTGGGAAGCGCTGCAGGAGTGCATTGATGCCGACCTGCGCTTCCATCCGCGCGAGTTGCGCTCCCAGGCAGTAATGCGCGCCGCCACCGAAAGCGTGATGCTCGATGTCTTCGCGGGTGACGTCGAACTCGTCGGGGCGATCGATGAAGGCCGGGTCGTGATTGGCGCCGGCGATGCTGACGATGATGGTGTCACCTTTTTCAATCGGGCAGCCGCCCAGCTCCATGTCGCGCATGGCGATGCGGGAGGTGTTGGTGACCGGGCCGTCGTAGCGCAGCATCTCTTCGACGGCGTTCTCGATGCGCTCGGGTTCGCGGCGCAGGAGGTCGGCCTGCTCGGGATGGTTGAGGAGCACGTAGACGCCGTTTCCGATGAGGTCGGTGGTGGTGACGTTGCCGGCGATGAGGAGCAGGCCACACATGGTGACGATTTCTTCGTCGGTGAGCTGGTCGCCCTTTTCCTCGGCGGCGACCATGCGGCCGATGAGGTCATCACGTGGTTCCGCGCGGCGCTTGCTGATCTCCTCCTGAAACACCTCATCCAGGTTGCGGCGGGCGTCGCGCATCATGGCTTCCTGTTCCTCGGTGGGGAAGGGGAGGAAGCCGAGGACGAGGGTGTCGGACCAGCGCTTGAAGTCGGCGCGCCGGGCGGGGTCAACGCCGAGCATCTCGGCGATGACGACGGTCGGGAGCGGCCCGGAGAACTCGCTGATGATGTCGAAGGTTTCGCGGTCGCCGATTTCGTCGAGGAGCGATTCGGCGATCTCGATGGTGCGGGGGCGCATGCGCTCCACAGCGCGAGGCGTGAAGGCCTTGTTGACCAGGGAGCGGAGCCGCTGGTGCTCCGGGTCGTCGAGGCGGAGCATGCTTGGGCGGCGATCCGCGTCGGGCTGGAGGCGCCTTGCGATGGCCTGGTTGATGGGGTTGGGCTTCGCGTTTTGCGCTTCAACAGACATGGAGCGATCGCGGAGCACTTCGTCGACCAGCGCTTCGGTGGTGACGATATAGCGCTCCATCGCCTGGTCGTGGTAGACGGGCGAGGTTTCGCGCAGGCGCTTGAGGATGGCGTGCGGGTTTTCGCGGAAATCCGGATCGAGCGCTGTGAGCTGCAAGCCGGACGGTAGCGGCGCGTCGCTTTTCGTCTTATCCGTCATGGTTAATCCCTCCGTATCGAAGCCAATTCGGCTGTGAGGGACTAGGGTAGCGAATTCCGCGCGATTCGTCTCGCCATTTGCTGCGCCGCTTGCGCGATCTTATGGTTCTTGATCCGGCCACCAGCGGTAGACGGAGAGGTCGGTCCGGCCTTCGCGGTCAAAGTCGATGCCTTCGTTTTCCAGCAGCTCGCGCTGCAGGTCGGCGCCCGGGCCGCGGTTCTTCAGGCTGATGGCGCCGCGAGCGTTGATGACGCGCCACCAGGGGACATCGTTGCCCGGGGGAAGGTAGGAGAGGGCATAACCGACGGCGCGAGCGGCCGCGGGCGCGCCCAGGTGGAGGGCGACCTGGCCATAGGTCACGACGTGGCCATGCGGCACCTGGCGGACGAAGTCGTAAACCTGTTCGTAGAAGGTGGGCCTGCAATCTCGCGGCATTGCGCGTACTATTCTGGCCCAACATGAGTGACACGCCAGCGGCCGCGCTTTCCGGCGTCCGCGTGATCAACGCGGGTCAGATCCTTGCTGCGCCCTTCTGCGCGTCGCTGCTGGCGGAATTCGGCGCGGAGGTGATCAAGGTCGAGAACCCGGATGGCGGCGACACCAACCGGCCGAACCTGTCATTCCACCAGGACAACCGGGGGCAGAAGTCGGTCACGCTGAACTTCAGTTCGGAGAAGGGCCGGGGGCTGTTCCGGCGGCTTACGGATGCTGCCGACATCCTGGTGGAGAATTTCCGGACGGGCACGCTGGAGAAGCTGGGGCTCGCGCCGGACAGCCTGCGGGAGACAAACCCGGGGCTGGTGGCGGTGCGTATCAGCGGCTA
>SLAK01000353.1 GCA_007126855.1 Dehalococcoidia bacterium
GATCTCCGGCGCTTCGCACGGCTGCTGCCGTACCTGGCGGTCGAGGCAGCGATATTCTTCGCATTCTTCGCCGTCTACTTTGTCGCGCGGGGCATGGCGCCCGACCGCCCGGAGCTGGCGACGGACAACGCGCAGCGCATCATCGATTTCCAGCAGGCGCTGGGTATCTTCCGGGAGCCAGCCTGGCACGAATTCGCGATGCGCCGCGAATGGCTCATCGAGGCCTCGAACTTCACGTACAACTGGCTGCACATGCCGGTCATCTTCGGCATGGGCGCGGTGTTCTTCCTGGGCAACCAGCGAAAGTACCGGGTGCTGCGGAACGCGTTGCTGCTGTCGGCGTTCCTGGCGGTGCCGATCTACTGGCTGTTTCCGCTGACGCCGCCGCGCCTGCTTGAACTCCACGGCCTGGACTACGGCTTCGCCGATACCGTGGGCGGTGCGCGCCGCTCGATGATCGCGAATGACTATGCGGCGATGCCGTCCTTCCACTTCGGCTGGATCCTGCTGGTGGTGATGGGGGTCTGGTGGTGCTACCGATCGCCGCTGCTGCGGGTGGGCTTCGCGGTCTTCCTCGCCTGGATGACGTGGTCCATCGTGGTCACGTCGAACCACTACTTCGTGGACTTCGCCGTGGGCGGCACGATCGTCGTGGTAACCTTCGTGCTGGCGCTCCGCTGGGAGCGCTTCATTCGGCGCCGGCCTGATGTGGGCCGCCGCTGGCTCTACCGTCGCGGCGACTTCCGCCAGCCCTTCTGACCGCGGGTGGCAAACTTAAAGTGGCTTGAAGATGGCGATCCAGGCCATGAGCGGCACGCTGAGCGCCAGGATGGTACCGAAGACCAGCGGCACCTTGTCGTCCAGGATTTCGCGGAGCTCGGGCGTTTCCTCGCCCTTCTTCTGGGCGGTGAGCGCGGCGATGCGCGCGCGGCGCAGCCCGAAGCCATAGAGCGGCAGGCAGACCAGCCAGAAGATGACGAAGAGGGCGGCCAGCGCGCCAAACCAGCCGTCGCGGATCAGGTTGTAGTTGGCGGCCATGCCCCAGAAGAAGCCGGTGATGCCGGTAGCCATCGCGCCGGGCAGGAGCACGCGTGTCTCGTTGTTCGCGGCCTCGATCAGGGAGTACATGCGGCGCTGGAGGTCATTGGTCGCCCAGGCTTTCAACACGGGCACGTAGCTCGCGCCCAGGCCTGCCCCCAGCCAGATAAGCGCCAGTGTGTGTGCAATGCGCCACCAGTCCATTCAGCGGCGATCCCCGGTGTGCGCGTGCATAGCTGGATGATAGCCGAGGTTGGACTTGCGGGCAGGTCGAAGCGCGGCTGCCAACCTGGCCTATTGCGAAACCGCGACCGACTCCGCCGCGCCGGGCTGGCCGGCGCCGCGTTCCATGGCCGCGCGGATGAATTCCCGGAACAGCGGATGCGGCCGGTTGGGGCGGCTCTGTAGCTCGGGGTGGAACTGGGTGCCCAGCATGAAAGGGTGGCCTGCCAGCTCGGAGATTTCGACCAGCGAGCCGTCGGGCGAGGTGCCGCTCGCATGGAGTCCGGCGGCCTGGAGCTGGTCGCGGTAGGTGTTGTTGAACTCCCAGCGGTGGCGGTGCCGTTCGAGCACCATATCGACGCCATAGGACCCGGCCGCGAGCGAGCCGGGCTGGAGCCGGCAGGGATAGTGCCCAAGGCGCATGGTGCCGCCCATGTCGGTGACATCGCGCTGCTCGTCGAGCAGGCTGATGACGGGGTTCTGCGTCTCGGGGTCGAATTCCGTGGAGTTCGCATCGCCGAGGCCGCAAACGTTGCGTGCCACTTCGACGACCATGGCCTGCATGCCCAGGCAGAGGCCCAGGTAGGGGACGCCGTGTTCGCGCGCGTAGCGTGCGGCGTTGATCTTGCCTTCCCAGCCGCGCTCCCCGAAGCCGCCGGGGACGATGATGCCCTGCACGCCGTCGAGCACGGAGGCCGGGTCACGGGCCTGCATGTCTTCGCTGTGGACCCAGCGCACGTTCACATCGACGTTGTGGGCGATGCCCGCGTGGGTGAGCGCTTCATTCACGGAAAGGTAGGCGTCGCGCAGCTCCACATATTTGCCGACGACGGCGACATCGACTTCGCCGGCGGGATGCTTCAGCCGGTGGACCATCTCGCCCCAGTCAGCCAGTCCAGGCATGCCCATAAGCTTGAGGCGCTCCATCACGAAGTCGCCAAGTCCGCGCTGTTCAAGGAGGAGCGGCACTTCGTAGATGGTGTCGGCGGTCTCCAGCGGGATAACGGCGTGGTGCTGCACGTCGCAGTACTGGGCGATCTTGTCGCAGATCTCGCGGGGCACGTGGTGGTCGCTGCGCGCGACGATCACGTCCGGCTGGATGCCCATCGAGCGCAGTTCGCGGACGGAGTGCTGGGTGGGCTTGGTCTTCAGTTCGCGCGCGGCGCCGATATAGGGCAGGAAGGTGACGTGGACGCTGAGCGTGTTGTTGCGCGGCTGTTCGTGGCGGATCTGGCGGATGGTTTCGATGAAGCTCTGGCCTTCGATGTCGCCCACGGTGCCGCCGACCTCACAGATAATGACGTCGGCTTCCGCCGCTTCGACCACGGCGTAGATGCGGCGCTTCAGCTCGTCGGTCAGGTGGGGCACGGCCTGGATGGTACCGCCCAGGTAGTCGCCGCGGCGCTCGCGCTCGATGACGGAAAAGTACACCTGGCCGCTGGTGACCGATGCGCCCGCGGGGAGGTCCTGGTCCAGGAAGCGCTCGTAATGGCCGAGGTCGAGGTCGGTTTCAGCGCCGTCGGCGGTCACGAAGACTTCGCCGTGCTGGTACGGTGACATCGTGCCGGGGTCGACGTTGAGATAGGGGTCGAGCTTCTGGATGGTGACGCGGATGCCGCGGGATTTGAGGATTCTGCCGAGGCTGGCGGTGGTGATTCCCTTGCCAACAGAGGAGACGACACCGCCGGTGACGAAAATGAACTTCGGCATGTCCCCCCGCTTCGTCGGTCTACCGTGCTCTTCCTACACTATGCCGGCCCGGAAAAGGTGTCAACGAACATATGTGTTGCCGGTGCGGGGGCAATGGCGGTGGGAAATGGGCTCAGTCGCGGTCGGCGGATGCGTTCCGCGAGGCGAGCCAGCCGCGGCGATCGTCCACCAGGTCGTCGCCGTTGCCAAAGGCCGCTGCAATGCGTTCGTAGATGCCGCGCAGGCCGCCCGGGGCTTCATCCGGCGCGGGCGCGGGCTCCCTCAATCGGCGGTGGTTCGCGGGTGAGTACTGCATGCTCCGACCGTAGCCGGGCGGTGTTTCCGGGGCGTTACCGCGCGATGAAGGGCAGATGACGCCCGCGTGCGCGGCATGACACCCGCGGATTAACCTTTTGCCCGCTGCACGCGTTATAGCTGGTACGAAGGCACAGAGATGCCTATCCTCGCTGAAGGAGGCGAATCGGACGCATAAGGCCCCGGCGCTGGCCGAGGGGGGATTTGTGGCGGGACTCTCGGTCGACGAGCTCGTTCCGGACTTCGATGAGCACGCAGTAGTCGAGGCGGCGAAGGACGGGAGTAGCGACGCGCTCGCGGAGCTCTACGAGTTCTACTTTCCCCGGGTTTACCGCTATGTGGCCGCTCGTTTGGGCGGCGGAGAAGACGCCGAAGATGTGACCGAGGAGATCTTCCTCAAGATCATCGACAACATCGGCAAGTTCTCCTGGCGAGGTCTCCCTTTTGGCGCATGGGTTTTCCGCATTGCCCGCAACGAGGTCGTCTCCCACGTGCGCAGGCAAAAGTACCGGATGGCCACAGCCCCGCTGAGCGAATCCCTCCCGGATGGCTCGCAGGATCATGTGGCAGACGTCGAGCGGCAGTCACAGCTCGAAGTCGTCCGGAAAGCGGCGGAGAAGCTCCCCGAGGCGCAACGCCAGGTCATCGCCCTTCGCTTTGGCGCGGGTCTTTCGGTTGCAGAAACCGCAGCCGCCCTGGGCAAGTCCGGTAACAACGTGAAAGTGCTACAGCACAAGGCAATCGCCCGGCTCAAGAAACTGGTAGGTCAGTGGGAATGATCCTGTCACGTTTTCGCCGCAAGCCATCCCGGGAAGAAGCGCTCTTCGCAGAAGCGCAGGCGCTGCTTGAGGATGGGCTGGATGTCGAATTCGTCCTGGCCATCTACCCGGACGATGCCGGCTGGCTTGAGCCGATGCTGCGCACGGCCGAAAACATCAGCGCGAGCCTGAAGGCCGAGGAGCCGAGCTTCTATTTCGAAGCCTCGCTGAAGAACCGTTTCATCGCCGCCGGCCAGGAACGCCTGCAAACGCCCCGGCCGGAACCGGCGCCCGCTGCCACCGGACCCATGGGCTGGATGAAGACCGCCGCGGCAAGCATGGCCGTCGTTGGCGGCGCCGCGATCGTGGGTGTCGCCACGCTCGGTTTCGTCACCGCCGACCAGGCTGTGCCGGGCGACTGGAACTATGCCTTCAAGCGCGCCAGTGAGCGCGTCGAATACGTGCTTTCCAGCGATCCCGAGCGCGTCGACGTCAACCTGAAGCACAAGCAGGAGCGCATCTCCGAAGTGCAGCGCCTCGGCGACCGCGGCCAGCTTACCCGCGCCCACCTCGAACAGCTCTACAACGACCTCGAAGAGATTGCCGTGCTCGAACAGGAGCGCGAGCTCGACCCGGTGCAGCGCGCCCGGGTCCGCGCCATCGGCGAGAGCGCCTCCGAGGTGCTCACCGGCGTCCGCGAACGGCAGCCTGAACTGAGCGAGGCCGTGGACGACGGCATGCCCGTGGTGGCGGCCATCGGCAATGGGGGGATGAGCGGGGTGTCCGCCGTCGACCCAGAGCCCACGCCTGAGCCAACGCCCACACCCGAACCGGAGCCCACGCCATCGCCATCGCCGGAACCCACGAGGACGCCGACTCCCGAGCCCACGCCGACCGCCGAAACGCCGGAGCCCACGGAGACCCCAACACCGGTCGGCGATGAGGACGAGGACGAAGAAAACGAAAACGGCGAGCCGGAGCGCACGCGCACCCCGACGCCGCCGGTGCAGACGCCCGAACTCAACGGGTCAGGAAACGGCCAGGACTAAGCCAGGGCACAGGCTCCGTCGAGGCCCGATGCCCCTCCCTGTCATGGCCCAGATGCGCCGGGCTCGTCCCAGCGGCGCATCTCCTCGACAGCCTCGTCGGTGAAGAGCCGCCCGGCGAGCGCCCATTCGTCGTCCGTGCGCGGCGGGAGCCCGTGCATGAGCCGGGCGCGCAGCTCCGTCTCCTGCTGCAACGCCGCTGTATCGGCCGGGGGCGCGTCGAGATTGGCCAGGATGCGCATGGCCGAGACCACCACCGAGGCCGTGCCCCTGTCGACATTCCCGCCGAGTGTTTCGCAGATGAGCCACCACCCCAGGCCGTGCAGGTCGCGCGCGTCCAGGATGGCCGACGGCACTGGCGGCGCAACGCCCGCCGGAGTCGGCTCATAAGCCGGCGCCGGTCGCGGCGATTTCGCGGCGCGCCCGTGGCCACGGTGCCATGCGTGCGGGCATTGGCTGCGGGGCCACTTACAGGGTGTCCCCGTCCTGGTTGGGGCGCCACACGGCTCGTCTTGCTCCATGCGACCATCGTCCGGCGGCGCGGGGATAGTCCCGGCGCAGGCCTGGCACTGGTGTGACCGGCGCCGTCTCGGCGCGTCAGCGTTCGCCGTAGCTCACGGCCAGCCCCGCGCGCGCGTCGGACTGGATGCCGTACTGGGGGATCGGATAGCGGAGGCCGTTTTTCGACAGGCGTTCCATGCCGGCGATCGCGCGCGGCAGGTACTTTGGCGGCAGCGCCATCAGCAATTCGTCGTCGAGCACGCCGCCGTAGCGCCGTTCGGCGAAGCAGGGGATGGCCAGGCTTGGCTCGCCGGTCTTGAGCGCGCGGCCCCAGGAATCGGCGCAGGCGGATTCGCCCACGACGCTCCATTCGAACTTGCGGTAGCCGGACCACTGCAGGCCGTTGATGAAGATCATCATCTGGCCCGGGGTCGCGTAGATGAGCGCGATGTCCGGCGGGTCCAGCCGCCCGGATGCGAGCGGCGATACGGCCATCGCCGTGTAGGCGCCATAGGGCACCACGTCCATCGCCTCCTGGTGCGCTGCGGCGTCCTCCGGCGATTCGAACCAAACGCCGGCCATGGTGCGCCCGGAACGCCACTGCTCGTCCTGCGGATGCAGACCGATCACCGCGCCGCACTGCGCGCCGACCAGGTCGTCGTTGGTGATGCCAACGGTCCAGCCAAGCCGCGCGGCCTGGGCGACGACCTGGTCCGTGGTGTGGATGGCCTGTGGCCGCCGGATGCGCGGCACGGCTTCCAACTCCTCCACGGTGCGGAACAGTTTCATGCCGATGGGCGTCGTCTTGAGCCGCAGGAGGCGGTTCAGGGCCTCGACCAGCGCTGGCCAGTCGTAACTCTCTGGTTCTTCAATGCCGATTTCGCCGGTTTCGATGACGGGCACGGCCATCACCTCGTCGCAGGGTGGCTTGAGCCTACTCCGCGGCGGGTCGGCGCCGCAATGCGCTCATGCGACACCGTTCATCGAAACCGTGGCGTCGA
>SLAK01000306.1 GCA_007126855.1 Dehalococcoidia bacterium
GCTGGTGGGCGATACTGGATTCGAACCAGTGACCTCTGCGATGTCAACGCAGCGCTCTAACCATCTGAGCTAACCGCCCACGCTCAAAGCTCAGAATACCGAAAGCCGCCTGTCCATGCCAACGGCTGCGGGATAGCCCCGGTGTCGCCTCTTGCCTGCTCTTGCTATAGTCAGTCCCACAACAGAAAAGCGCACAGGCGACGACCGGGACGAGTAGCCCGCCGCCCCCAGCCCAGAGAGCCGCGCCACCGGCTGCAAGCGCGGCGCCAGGCAGGCGAAAACCACCCGCGAGCCTGCACCCGAAGCTCCTTCCGGGAGATAGGCGTGCACGACTGGGCCCCGTTACCGGCCCCCAACGAGTCCGCGGCCACCATTGCCGCGGAAAAGCAGGGTGGAACCACGGGCCGCGCCCCACCGTCCCTGCAGCCGGGCGCGATACACCCACCCGCTCGTTGGAGTGCGCTTCAATGCCTTCCCGCCCATTCGAAGACCCCCCGCCGGTATGCCATCAACGCTCCGCGCCGGCCAACATCTCCCTGCTCTGTAATTCGCTGGGCGCAGCAAACACCGTGACGACACCCTCTCCCTTGCAAAGGGAGAGGGCCGGGGTGAGGGTTCGTCCCCCTGCCGCGATTTTCATCCCTCATCGTGGCGCCCTGCCATCGGGACTGCTCTGTAATTCGCTGGGCGCAGCAAACACCGTGACGACACCCTGCTCCGAAATTACTCCTCTCGTGTGGCGTGCCGGTCGTGCCCGACGGTTCCACCCTCTCCCGCGAGCGGGAGAGGGTCGGGGTGAGGGTGTTTCCGCGGCACGCGCATTTTTGTCCTTCATCGCGGCCGACTCGCGCGTGGCGCAGCACCCACTCCACCGGACACCCATCGGTGCGGCCACCACGCACACTGCCCGCCGCTGACTTCCGACAAGCGCACTGTCCCAGGCAACACAAAGGAGAACCACCGTGGCCGTACCCATCGAAGAACACGTCGACCTGAAGCAGCTCCCACAGGAAGAACGCCTGGCACGCATGCGTCATTCCGCCGCCCACGTCCTTGCCGAAGCCATGGTCGAGCTGATGCCCGAAGCCGAACTCGGCATCGGCCCCCCCATCGAAAACGGCTTCTATTACGACTTCCGCCTTCCACGCCCCCTCACCGAAGAAGACCTGAAGTGGCTCCAGAAGCGCATGCGAAAGTCCCTTGGTCGGCGTCTGCCCTTCCAGATGGAACAAATCACTCGCGAAGAGGCACAGGAACGCTGGAAAGACCAGCCCTTCAAGCTCGACCTCCTCTCTGACCTCGAGGACGGCAGCATCACCCAGTGCACGCACGGCAAGTTCACGGACCTCTGCCGCGGTGGCCACGTCAACCACACCGGCGAGCTGGGCGCCTTCAAGCTCACAAGCATCGCCGGCGCTTACTGGCGCGGTTCCGAAAAGAACCCCCAGCTTCAGCGCGTCTACGGCATCCTCTTCGAGACCGAAGAGGAACTCCAGGACTATGAGCGCAGGCTCGAAGAAGCCCGCCGCCGCGACCATCGCCGCATCGGTCGCGACCTCAAGCTCTTCGACCTCTACGACGAAGTCGGTCCCGGCCACGTCGTCTGGCTACCTGCGGGCGCTACCATCCGCCGTGAGCTCATGCGCTGGATCGAAGACCTCGAACTCGAGCGCGGTTACCTGCACGTCTCCACGCCGAACGTCTCCAAGCGCGAGCTCTACGTGAAGTCAGGCCATTGGGACCACTTCCGTGACGCCATGTATCCCGTGATGGAGCGCGAAGGCGAAGAATACGTCCTCCGTCCGATGAACTGCCCCAGTCACATCATGGTCTACATGTCGGATCTGCACTCGTATCGCGAATTGCCGCTCCGTATCGCCGAACTCGGCAATATGCACCGCTGGGAGAAGTCCGGCCAGGTCTCCGGCATGAGCCGCGTCCGCATCATGACGCTCAACGATGCCCACATCTTCTGCGCCGATACCGCCCAGGTGGAGTCCGAAGTAGAGGGCGTCCTTCGTCTCATGGAAGAGGTCTACGGCACCCTCGGGCTCAAGGACTACGCCTACCGCCTGTCGCTGGGCGACCCGGAAAACAAGGAGAAGTACGTCGACAACCCGCCCATGTGGGAGGCCGGCGAAGCCCTCCTGCGCCGCGTCCTCCAGAAAGTGGGCCTCGACTTCTACGAGGCGAAGGACGAAGCCGCCTTCTATGGCCCCAAGATCGACGTCCAGTTCCAGACCGCCGCCGGCAAAGATGAGACGCTCGTCACCATCCAGGTCGACTTCCACTTCCCCGAGCAGTTCGGCCTCGAATACGTCGGCGAAGACGGCGCCCGCCACCGGCCAATCATCGTCCACCGGGGAGTCATCTCGACCCTGGAGCGCATGGTCGCGCTGCTCATCGAGGAGTACGAAGGCAACTTCCCGCTCTGGCTCGCCCCGACCCAGGCCATCGTCATCCCCATCGCCGACCGCCACATCCCCTACGGCGAGGAGGTCGCAGCGAAGCTCCGCACCGCGCGCCTGCGCGTCGAAGTAGACAACCGTAGCGACCGCATGAACGCCAAGATCCGCGACGCCCAGATGCGCAAGATCCCCTATGTCCTCGTCGTCGGCGACCGCGAAGCCGAGGCTGGCCAGGCGGCCGTCCGCGTCCGCGGCGGCGAAGACCTCGGCCCCATGGCGCTCGACGATCTCCTCGAAAAGCTCCGCACCGAACGCGATACGAAGGCCCTTTCGCCGTAGGCGGTCCAACGGCGAGGGTGCTCACTCTGGTAAACTTCGGGCATGAGCACCCTCCTTGAGCGCGCTTTCGAGGAAGCCAGGCGGCTTCCAGAGTCAGAACAGGATGCGCTTGCGGCGATTCTTCTGGAAGAGATCGAGTCCGAGGAACGATGGGAGAAGAGCTTCGCTGAGTCGCAGGATGTTCTCCGAAAGATGGCCAACGAGGCGCTACGCGAAGCGGAAGAGGGAGAGGTGGAAGAGTTCGGGCCGGATGACTTGTGAAATCGGCCCGAAGCCGCCGATTTCGTAGGCTATTCTCGCGCTTGCCTGTCGAAGTGCAGGAGCGGGCTCGTGAGAGCTACAGGAAGTTCCAGGATTCGCCTGAGGCCTCCGGGTTGCGCCTGAAGATCGTGGCGTCGAACCCTACCGTGTATTCCATCCGCATCGGCAGGACCCATCGCGCACTCGGGATTCGGCGTGGTGACACGATGGTGTGGTTCTGGATCGGCGATCACAAAGAGTACGAACAAGTCTTGGACGAGTTGCGATAGCACTGGGCCGCGCTCACAGCAGCGCCAGCTGCTCCTCCACCGGCGGCGGCTCGATCGGCCGCGCACGCCGATCCTCCACTCCCATGCGCTCCCCCAATGCCGCGACCAGCTCCCGGACCTGCGTCTCTTCGCGCTCCGGCAGATACGCGCGCCTGTAGATCGCGTCGTAGCGCGGCAGTAGCTCCGGCCAGTCCCGCGCAAGACACTCCAGGAAGTGCTCCCGTGTGCCCGGCCGCAGGTGCAGCAGCCGGCACCACACGCCCGTCGCCCCGGCGTCCCGCGCCGCCCGCACCACCTCTGCCAGCCCCTTGGGGTCATCCGAAAGCCCCGGGATGATCGGCGCTATCCCCACGTTCGTATCGATGCCCGCGTCCACCAGCGCCCGCACCGCCCGTAGCCGCTGATACGGTGGCGCCGTCCCCGGCTCCGTCGTCCGCCACACCTCGCGGTCCACCGTCGGGATAGAGAACGACACGCCCACCTTCGCTCGCGTCGCCGCCTCCTGCAGCACGTCGATATCGCGCACGATCATAGGCCCGCGAGTAATGATGCTGGTCGGCGTCCGCGCCCTCCCCAGTGCCTCGATGCACCCCCGCGTCAGCCGGTACTGCCCCTCGGCGGGCTGGTACGGGTCGGTTGCGGTTCCCATCGCGACCGATTCGCGCTTCCAGCACCGCCGCCGCAGCTCCTCCCCTAACACCTCCACGATGTTCGTCTTCACACGAATCGAGCGGCCATACTGGTCGTCCGAAGGACGGTCCGCCCGGCGCTCAAACGCCCGCACATAACAGAACGTGCAGCGGTGCGCGCACCCCATGTACGGGTTCAGCGACCACTTGAACGGCATGCCCTGCACCCGGTTCAGCGCCGTCTTGCACGGTTCTTCGCGATAAACCACTCGCATGCGGCCAAACTGCCGTTTCGGGCGCGATACGCAAAGGCCCGGCTGTCACCGGGCCTTCACGCAGTTAGTTTCCGCCTCGCCCGCTCGCGGGAGAGCGGCCGGGGGTGAGGGTCAGCCCACCTTCGCCTTCGCCTCCCCCTCCACCACCGACTCGCCGTCCTGGTTCACGGTCACCACGCGTATCGTCGCGATACCGTCCTGCACGTCCGTCACTTCCGCCTTCGCCGTCAGCGTGTCGCCGGGCCACACCTGCTTCGTGAAACGCACGCCGAAATTCGTGAGCGCCAGTGGCCCGAGCCAGTCCGTGAGCATCCGCCCGGTCAGCCCCATCGAATACATGCCGTGCGCGAACACGCCGGGATAGCCGGCAAGCTCCTTCGCTGCCGTATCGTCGTGATGGAGCGGGTTGAAATCGCCGCTCGCGCCCGCGTACTTCACGATGTGCGTGCGGCTCACGTTTTCCACCATCACCGCTTCGTGCGTGTCGCCAACCTTTAGTTGTGCCATCGTGCTCCCCCTATCCCTGGTCCACGGCCCGCTCGGTCTGCACGCCGACCGACCTCGCGGTCACGCACAGCACGCCGTCCTGGTTGCGGTATTCCGTGATCGTCTCGCTGAACAGCAGCTTGCCACCGCGGCGTCCCTGCTTCTCCCAGCGCTCGCCGGGCCGCGTCGTCACGGTTAATGCGTCGCCCGCGTGGATCGGGTGGTGGTACTCGTAGTGCTGCTCGGCGTGCAGCCCGCGGCCAAGTCCACCGCCGCCATCGTCCCCGCGATGCTTCGGCGCCGGGCCCTTGCGTGGCCGCGTCAGGTCCAGCGGGTAGTCCGGCTGCCAGTGCGCGCTCGATTGCACAAAGGTCGGCGGCGTCACCACGCCGCCAATGGCCTTCGCCTCTGGCGAATCAGGGTCGGAATATTCCGGCCGGATGTCCCCCAGCGACCGGGCGAACAGCATGATCGCCGAGAGGTCCACCGGGAATTTGTACGGTTCTGCCATAGCATTCCTCGCGTCTGTATTCTGGCCGCAGTCTACGCGCGCCGTCCCTTCGAGCGTAGCTCCCGCCGCTTAGACTTCGTCCGCGAGCTCGACCCCGGCAGCCTTCATCCGCTCGCGGTTTTCGCGCATCAGCTCGTGCCACCATTCCGGGAACACCGACTTTGGCAGCTTCCCCTCGGCATGCAGGGCGGTGATGCGCCGGAACTCTTCGTCCACGGCCTCCTCAAGGTCGGTCAGCGTCCCGTCGTTCTTGTAGATCCAGTCCGCGCCGGGCGCGCGTCGCTCGAAGGGGATCATGGACTTCAGGCGCTGGTCCGCTTCCTCCTCGGACATATGCCGCTTCCCCACCAGCCGTTGCCGCGCGATCCGGTCGTCCACGCCGATGAGCCAGACCTGGTCGCACCAGAGTCCGTAGCCCGGCTCCATCAGGTTCACTGCCTCGATCACTCCGACGCCGTCCGCCGGAAGCTCGCAGCGCCATTCTGCTACCTGCTGCTTGAACGCCTGGCTAATCGAACCCATCGCCGTTGTGAGCTTGTTCATCTCATCCGGCTTGCCGAAAACTTTGGCGCCGAGCTTCTTCCGGTCGATAAAGCCGTCCGGCCCCACTACATCCTCCCCAAACGCAGCGACGACACGGTCGAAACCCGGCGTGCCCGGCTCGTATAGCCGGTGGACCAGCCTGTCGCCGTCGCAGTGCACCGCGCCACGGTCCACCAGGAGCTGCGCCACCGTCGACTTCCCCGACGCAATTGTCCCCGCCAATCCGATAATGAGTGCCATAGTCCCTGTTCCCCGGGGAGTGTCCGGTATCCGGCGATTGCGAAGCCTGAATGAGCGGATGGCGCGCCGGGCGCTACGATTCAAACCTCTTGTATTTGCTAAGGGTAGTTGCGAAGCGCCTTCGGTCTACCCATTCGTGTGGACACGCTCGGGCGCGTGCCGGCTACCGCGAGGGCCTGATCGCACCCTCCCGGCAGCCACCTCGATTCGCACGGTGCCCTACGGTGCCTCATTCGACATAATGATCGTGCCACTTGCAGCGAACATGCCGCCAACGCCATGACACACGCTTACCTTCGCGTCCGGCACCTGCGCTGGCGCGATGCCCCGCATCTGCCTCACGCTCTCCTGCAGCGCATACATGCCATACATGCCCGAATGCATGTAGCTCAGCCCGCCGCCGTTGGTGTTCAGCGGGAGCTTGCCGCCCGGGCGCGTGTTCCCTTCGGCGATAAACGGGCCGGCTTCGCCGCGCTTCACGAAGCCCAGATCCTCCAGCCCGTAAATGGGCAGGTGCGCGAACGCGTCGTAGACCATCA
>SLAK01000249.1 GCA_007126855.1 Dehalococcoidia bacterium
CGCGACACCACCCAGTGCGTCAAAAACCGCATCACCGCGTCACGCATCGCTCAAGACTCCTGTGGGCTGCTCGCCCGGGAACGTGGGGCGCCGCCGCCGGGTATCATCTGCGCCCACCGTCCGACCCGGCAAGGAGCATCCCCGCTCCGGTGCAAATAATTCACATGAATCACTATCATCGACCCCTTGAAATCCAGATCGGGGGGGGGGGTATATTGCCTGGAGGTGGGCCACATATTAGCTCTTGTTGTGCAAGGGGGAACCAATGGCAGAATTAAAGCTGCGGTATCTCGTAGGGATCGGGGCGCTGGCCGCTGCGTTATTACTCGGAGCCCTCGCGGGCACCGCCATATCCCGCGCCTACAACGACTACGACAACCCTCCATGTACTCGCCCATACAGCGGCGGCGGTTCCTACCTCAGCGTGTGGTGGAGGAACCACAACAATTTCCCGCCGACGGGGGACTACAATAGCGGGTTCATCTCAGCAAGGAGCAGTTGGAATGGCACTGCCACACCTGTGTGGTTTACGCATTCCCCGTCGACTGTTGAAACCCATGGGGTTCAGAGCTTTGGCCAGAACGGTGCTCTCGGGCACGTAGATGGTATGTGTATCATGGGGTCGTGGACGACCATCGTATGGCTAAATTCGTACTACCTCGACAATATGAGCTACTCCTGGAAGCAGAAGGTTGCTGCGCATGAACTCGGGCATCAGATAGGGCTTGGCCACAGTTATTACTATGCGGTGATGCGGCCGGACGGGAACGTAGCGCCGGTTAGTCCTACTTCCGATGACGTCTGCGGAGTGAATACCCGATACCCTTCCACCAGTTGGCCAGCTGGTTGGTGGTGTTTCTAGGTAATCGTGAAGGGAGCTCATTGTGTCCGTTCGATTCTCAGTACGCTACTTCTTCCACAATTGGAAGGGCCTTACCATTCTCGCGGCCCTGCTCTTCACGGCGACCACCGGCGTCGTCTTCGCCATGCAGAACGGGGGTTTGTCCGGTGGCCCGGACGCGCAAGCAACCGGGGCCGTGGCTGGTCACCAGCACGACACGGCATTCATGTCCGGCCGGACTCAGGGCGGTGTATCCCCGTACATTCCGATCTTCCCGTCCATCGAGGCGATGACGGACATGGCCCATGCCGTCGTCGTCGTGACCTTCACCGACGATTTCCTGGCCGATCACGAGGTCAGGCGTGGCGACGCCGACGATATCCTCGTGGAGTACCTGGCACGCGTGCGCAGCGCGCGGGTGGTTGAATCCCTCCACGGGCCCCATGCGAAGGGGGACATCCTGGCCATTGCCCGTGGCATCCACGGCTCGTCGACGCTCGGCGTGGAAGGCTTCGAAGGTTTCGAACATAGCTGGGATCACGGCGACTGGCCCAACCTCGATCCCGGCACGAAATACCTGCTCTTCCTCTTCGAACGGCCAGCCAGCGCTGAGTGGGGATTGCCGCCCTCGGTCGAATCTGAATGGAGTCTGATCGCCGGGACACCCGCGTACGGTATCGTCGAAGAAGATCTCGTCACCTTCGTGCACCGGTCTAACGTCTCGGAAGAAGCGCTCCAGGTGGCAGACACGCTGGATGCCCCCCTCAGCGAGATCCGCGAAGCCGTGGCACGCGGCGCCGCGGGCGAAGGCGTCGGCCTTTTCCCCGCCGAGCAGGAGGAAGCCGACCGCCTCCTGCGGCGCGGCCAGGCGCTCGAACAGCTCGTCGAAGAAGCGCAGGCCATGGAATCCGTCGACGCCGTCCGGGACCGCGCGTTTGAACTCGGGCTCGACGCAGCCTCGCTCGACGACCCCGCGTTTTGCCGTAAGGCCGAAGCCATCGTTGCCGGTGAAACTGGCCACGCTCTCGACCTGGCCTGCGACGGCCCCTGACAGACGGAGCCTTAGTACAAAGCACCAGGGGCGGGAGGGCACGATGTCCTCCCGCCACCCTACACCGCCGCCGGCACCCGCAACACCGTCCCGTTGCCGTAGACTCGCCGCAAATCCGAGCTCAACACGATGGACGCCAGCACCATCCCGACGTAAATCAGCCCCGGAACCAGGAAGAGCACCGGCGCGCCCACGATGTCCGCCAGCGCGCCCAGCCCCAGGTTCGAAAACGCCATCACTCCGCCTGCCGACATCAGGTAGAGGCTCATCACCCGCCCGCGCACGTGGTCGTGCAGCACTTCTTGCAGGAACACCGCCGCCATCGCCATCGTCATCGCCTGCGATGCGCCCATCACGGTCGCCGTCGCTGTCGCGGTTGGCACCTGGTCTGTCACCGCCATCATCACCGGCGCCAGCCCGCTGATCAGCGCCGTGGCCAGGAAGACCGTCCCCCGGTGCCCGCCCGGCCGCATGAACGAAAGCGTCGCCGCGCCCATGAAGGCGCCGAGCCCCACTCCCAGGCTGAGCAGCGTGAACCCTCGCGTCGGATCGTGCAGGTGATGGTCCGCGTAGCCCGGCAGCATCGCGTCGAACGACATCGTCAGCGCACAATGCGCCACCACGATCCCCATAATCGCCGACACCGGCCGGTTGCTCAGCGTGTAGCTCAATCCGTAGCGAAAGCTCTGCCAGGGGTTGTCCGTCTCGGTGATGCCGCCGCGCGCCCGCGTCTTGATCGGTATCAGCAGGACGAAGCTGATCACCGTCGCAATGGCCGCCACTGCGTACGCGCCTTCGACGCCTACCGTGCCCAGGAGCGGCCCGGCCACGATCGGGCCCACCGCGCGCGATCCGAGCCGCGTCGTCGTCATCATTGTCACGCCGTTTCCGATGGACTCGGAATCCACGACGTTGGCCGTCAGCGCCGCTTCCGCCGGGGTCTCCGTCGTGCGCGCGATCCCCTGGCCGAGCGCCAAAACCACCACCATCCACACCACCAGCCAGTCCGTGAAGGCCAGCGCGGTCAGCCCCACCGCGATGGCGCAGGCGGCGATCCGCGTCACCAGCAACACGTTCCGCCGCTCCACCCGGTCGGCAATCACCCCGCCGATCGGTGCCAGCAAGAACGGCAGCATCGCCGCGAACACCGCCAGCGCCACCAGCGTCGACGAATCGCTGAGCTGGAACACTACCCATGCGTTGCCCAGCAGCGCCGTCCATAGTGCTATCGACGACGCAGTGGTCGATGCGAAGAGCAGGTTGAAGTCGCGAAAGCGCGTCGCGGGGAGGGCTCGATGAATCCAGGGCTCATCGTTCACGGCCGTCGAAGTATAGCGCGGCCTGGCCGTGCCGGCTCAGTCCTGAATCAGCTCCGGGATCTTCGCCGTCACTACGTTCACCGAGAGGGGCATCTCAACGCCGTCCCCGCTGCGGTGCCGCGCAACCTCGGCGCGCACGTGTTCCAGCGCCTCCTCCCGCCGCCGCGGCTCCACGCCATACATGTCCAGCAAGGCCTCGTCGAATACCGCTTCCTCGGGCACCACCGGGTTCAGCCGTATCGGCTCCACCTCGATCGCCTTCCATTCTGCCGTGCCAAGGTAGGCCAGCGCACGCCCCCGCGGCGCGAGCGCGAAGGGGCCGTAGACACCGTCTACGGCCGTCCAGTTTGCGTCAGGCGCGAAGGGCGCCAGCAAGGTCTCCGGCAGCAGCGGGTTCTCCGCAGGGTCGCCCCACGCCACGGCCACGAAGCGGCCGCCGGGTCGCACATGATTACGCAGGTTCGTGAACGCCCCCACCGGGTTCGTGAAGAACATCACGCCAAGCAGGCTGCACACCGCGTCGAACGGCGCCCCGAGTATCTCGTCCGATCCCGCGTCGATCTGGAGGAAGCGCACGTTGTCCACGCCTGCCTCCCGCGCCCGCCGCTCTGCCATCCGCAGCACCGGCTCCACCATGTCCACCGCCACCACTTCGCCCGAAGGTCCAACGGCAGACGCGGCCGCAACAGCCGCATGCCCTGCGCCGGCGCCGACGTCCAGGATGCGCTCGTCCTTTGCAGGCGCAAGCGCCGTCATTAATACCTCTACCAGCGCTTCCCACACAGGGGAACGCCGGTCCCAGGCGCGCGCCCAGGCTTCCTCTCGCGATAGCTCCTCTGCCGTCATGCCTACCAGCCTATATCCGGTACGGGTGAATCGCGAGCCGCCGCCGGCAACTGTGAATCAGCGACTGATACGGCTTTGTTACGGCAACGAGGGTGCTGGCCATGCTTCTTTGATTGAATTCCTTATCAGGAGTTGCTACGGTTAAGGCAGTCGACGAGCAAGGAGGTTTGAACCATGGCTCCTCGAACGAAACCCGAACACGCTGTCATCCCGGAAACCCGGCAGGCCGAGATTATCGCTGACCTCAACGGCATGCTTGCCCACATGATCGATATCTCCACCAGCGCCAAGCAGGCGCACTGGAACGTCCATGGCCCCAACTTCCAGGGCCTCCACGAACTCTTCGATGTCATCGTCGATGAGGCCCGCACCTATGCCGATGACATCGCTGAGCGTGCTGTCGCCATCGGCGGCACGGCCCATGGCACCATTCAGGACGTGGCGAAAGGCTCCACCTTCCAGCCCTTCCCAACCGATGAGCACCAGTGGGAACCGCTCGTGCGCGCGATGCATGAGCGCCTGAGCGGGGCTTCCGCGAAGCTCCAGGAGATCATCCACACCACCGAGGATGACCTCACCACGCAGGACCTCTATATCGAGATCCAGCGCACGCTCGATAAGCGCGCGTGGATGCTCGAAGCGCACCTGAAGTAGGTCCACAGCTGGATGGCGGACATGCTTACGGCGGCGGAGCTCAGCACGAAACTCCGGGAGGGCGGCTACCGCGTCACCTCCCAGCGGCTCGGTGTCTACCAGGTGCTCGCCGGCTCTGGCGAGCACCTGACGCCCGAGCGCGTGCTCGAACGCGTGCGTGAGCTTCACCCATCCATGTCCCTCAATACCGTCTACGAAGTCCTGGAAACCCTGACCGCGCTAGGGGTTATCCGCCGCGCCGACGTCGGCGCAGGCCCGCGGCGCTACGACGCCAATGTCGAGCCGCACCACCACCTGGTCTGCCGCTCATGCGGCATCCAGGTCGATATCCCTTGCGAAACCGGCCGGGCGCCGTGCATGGAACCATCGAGCCTCGATGGCTTCCGTGTTGACGAGGCGCAGGTCACGTTCTTCGGGCTCTGCAGCCGGTGCCGGGACAACGCCTGAGCCGCTCGCCCTGAAGTGGCGCCACATTCTTCTCGGAGTTGTTTCTTTCTCCGATCTGATAGGCCTCGCCTGGCGAGGCCTGTCAGGCCATGCAGGACCGGTTTTCAGTGCACACCCTGATGTTCAGGCTTGGCTCCGTCGAGAACGGTTGCAGATGGGGATGTTGCACTCCGCCCGCCCGGCTCGCGGTGGCTTCCGACCTGTGCCGCTCGCAGCACGACTCCTGCTTGGGGTCGCGTGGGTCCTCGGCACGCTCGCGGTTGCTGTCGCAGCGGGGTTGAATGCCGATCCGAGGGATACGGCCGCGGCCGGCCTGGCCGTCCAGCGGAGTGAGGTGGACGTTGTCTTCCCAGCGTATCGCGCAATGCCGCAGGCTTCGGAACGCCATCAGCTCACGGTGCCCCTTGCTGCCTCGGTGCTCCATGAACAGGAATCCCAGCTTGCTTCCGATTCCCTGGCCCTCATCGCAGACGAGCCCGGCGATGACGCCGAAGAGACCCCAACCCCGGCGCCCCCTGCTCGCTTCATCCTCCCCCTTGCCGAATGGTCCTACGTGACCGACCGCTTTGGCGCCTATCGCGGTGCCGGCATTGTTCACGAAGGCATCGATCTCGCGGTTAATGGCCGTCTCTCCCATTCGCCGATCTACGCCTCATGCGGCGGTACCGTTTCCATCGCCGAGTACTCTCGCATCTACGGCTACTACGTCGTTGTCGACTGCGGCGAGGGCTGGGCCACGCTGTATGCGCACATGAGCCAGATGCTTGTCACCGCGGGCCAGCCGGTCGAACAAAGCGCAGTGCTCGGTCGCACCGGTATTACCGGGTTAACCACCGGCGAGCACCTGCACTTCGAGATCTGGCACCGGGGCACACCTGTGAATCCGGAGCATCACCTCGACTTCAGAATCCCTCCCGGCACGCCAATCTCCACCGGGCCACTTAGGACTTCCGGCCGGGACTCTGGCACTGCACGGGCGGCGGCCGATGCACCCCGGCCATCGCCAACGCCCGTTCCCACGCCAACCCCGGTCGAGTCTTTGCCGTCGCCCACTCCCACCCCGATGCCGTCGCCTTCGGCCACCTCCACTCCGACCCCGTCACCGTCACCTTCGGCCACTCCCACCCCGATCCCGTCACCGTCGCCTTCGACCACTCCCACTCCAATACCGTCGCCTACCGTCTCCTCCTCGCCCACTCCAACCGCGCAAACTACCCCTGAAGTGACCGAAACCGCCACGCCCACCGCAGCCCCCGCTTCGCCGACCGCGACCCCCGGCGATGCCGCCGACGAAGAGCACAACTCGGATCCGGGCGATTCCTAGCGCGCCGCCTGCGCGCC
>SLAK01000420.1 GCA_007126855.1 Dehalococcoidia bacterium
CAGGCCGCGCGACCTCCATCAGCGGCGATCCCGGTCTTCGTCGTCGCGGTCGACCTGGCCGAGCTCGCGCTTCAGTCGGTCTTCATCGGCTATGCCGAAGCCGCGGGAGCTGAGCTCTTTCAGGCGCGTATAGCCGCTGCCGACGAAGAATTGGGCCATGGTGTCCTGCGCGGAGGGGAGCGGCGTGCCTTCGACCGTGCGCTCGGTGCGCGGATTCAGGATCCAGGCGTCGCGGTCGAGCTGGGTGCTGGCCAGGAGGCTGCGGAGCGCTTCGCCACCGGTCTCGATGGCGGATTCAACGTTCGCGAGCTCTTCCTGGAAGCGCCGGAGCCAGTGGAGGACGGCTTCCTTATTGGTGGAGACGATGTCCCCGGCCATGGTTGGGTCGCCGCTGGCGAGGCGGGTGAGGTCGCGGAAGCCGGGGCCGGCGAGCAGGGAGGCATCTTCCCAGCCCTTGCTGTCGCGGACGAGGCGGAAGAGGGTGACCGAGAGCATGAGGGGCATGTGGCTTACTGCGGCTGCCCACGTGTCATGCTCGCGCGCATCGACGTGCACCGGGTGGGCGCCGAGCGTTTCGATGAGGCCGAGCACGGTGCTCACCGAGCGTTCGCGGGCGCGCGCCGATGGCGTGATTGCCCAGGTGGCGTCGCGGAAGATGGAGGGGTCGGCGTCACCGGGGCCGCTGGTCTCCTTGCCAGCCATGGGGTGGCCGCCGATGAAGTCGACGCCGCGGGGCAGGTACTCCTCGGCCCAGTCCATCACGTCGCCCTTGGTGCTGCAGGTGTCCGTGACGATGGCCCCTTCGGAGAGGTAGCCGCCCATCTCGCGCATGATGTGTTTGGCAGCGAGTACGGGCACCGCAAGGATGACCAGGCCAGCGCCGTTCACCGCCTCTTCGAGCGAGCCGACCTCGCGGTCGATGGCGCCAAGCTTCTTGGCCTGCTTCGCGGCGCCGCGGTCGCGATCTGCGCCGACTATTTGGAATTTGCGGTCTTTCTGGTTGCGCAGGCCAATGCCGATGGATGCGCCGATAAGGCCGGTGCCGATGATGGCGATGTGTGGTGATTCTGCCCTTGCCACTGCTTCCCTTCCCCCGTGAATTAGCTTGCGGCGTCCGCCGCTTGAAGTAGCTTAAGCATACCATTCGCGGCGTGGGGGTCATGGTGCAGGAGGGTAAGCTCTATGACCAGCGGGGGTGCCCCGGCCCGCCGGAGCATCTCGGCGCCGGCGGCGGCGTGTTCGGCCGAGCGCGCCGCGGCCCGGCGAATGGCAAGACGGCTTTCGTGCGCGGCGAAACGCTCGCCGATACCCAGCGTTCCGGCGAGCACCCAGCCCACGCGGTCGCGGGTGCGCTGGTGTCCCTTGCCGATGTCGTGGAGCAGGGCGGCCATGAGCAATTCGGGGTCGCGCTCGTTGCGGTCGATGAGCCAGCGGGCGGTGCGGACCGCGTGGAGGATGTCGCGCGGTTCCTGGAGGACGAAGAGCTCGTAGAGTTCGTCGCGCGGGAGCAGTTTGCGGGCGAAGGCATAGTCGGCCGGGGCGGGCTGCTGGCCGGCTTCGCGGAACTGGCGGACCCGGTCGTCTAGCGCGCCCACGTCAGAGCAGGATGTCCAAGATGGTGTTCATGAGCCCCCAGATAACCCAGTGGAGCACGGCGAACTGCGGGAGGACGAAGCCGATAACCAGCAGGGTGATGAGGATTCCCGGGCCATAGGGCGCGAGCGCTTCGAGGTGCCGGGCGACTTCGCGGGGCACGATGCCGACAGCGACCTTGAAGCCATCGAGCGGGTGGATGGGGATGAGGTTGAAGATGCCCAGCAGCACGTTGAAGAAGAGGGCCATGAAAAGGAAGAAGCCCACGATCTCCATACCGCTTGCATCGCTGACCAGGCGGGGGTCGGTGAAGAGCGGCACCCAACCAAGCCTTAAAGGTATGGCCAGGAGGATGGCGAAGAAGAAGTTGGACGCGGGACCCGCCAGGGCGACGAGCATATTGCCCCGCCTGACGCCGACGCGGAGGTTGTAGGGGTTGACCGGCGTCGGGCGGCCCCAGCCAAAGCCAACGAAGAGCAGCATGAGCGCGCCCATCGGGTCGATATGCACTATGGGATTGAGCGTAAGGCGGCCCTGGCGCGCGGCAGTCTGGTCGCCGAGCTCGCTCGCTGCCCAGGCGTGGCAGAACTCGTGAAAGGCGATCCCAGCAACGAGTGCGACGACAAAGGCGGCGAAGTAGGCGATGAGCGCGGGCGGGTTATCCGCGAGGTCACCCAGGAACCAGATCATGCCTCACGATGCTAGCACAGGGCCCCTTGAGGGTCGCTGCGGCGCGTATTGGGGAGGGCACGAGAAAGCAGGTTTCGGGCCCCTGACAGCGCCTTCCCCTTTCCTTAACGTCCATTGACCGCACCGGGGGGCGCTGATACGTTCGGCTCCGGGTGAAGAGCGCTTTGCTCAAGCTCAAAGCAGGGTACAAGGCGGGGGTACCTGGGCTCGTCCAGAGGCAAGGACCGGACGCCGTGCGGAAGTCGAGCATGCACGATTCCGGGAAGTGCGCTTGAAGAAAGCGCCGGGCGGGAGAGGTGTCCGCGTGCACGTTCCGAAGGGTTTGCTACCTATCCGTCTCTCCGGCACCTTCCAGGCGATTGGTCTCACCGGCAGCGCCATCGCGGTCGCGATCGTGGCGTGGGGCTTCGTGTCGTTCCGCTCAGCCGGCAACCAGAGCGAAGATACGCCGGCGCCCGAATTCGATTGGACTTCCGTCCGATCCGCCGCCTTCCTGGTGCACAACGAGGGTTCCGACCAGCTCATCATCCATACCCCGGGAAGCGACCGTTCGCCCGAGGTGCTCGCGTCCTTCGAGCGCAGGGGGGATTCGGCGCCGCGCGGTCAGGCATCCCCGATGGTGGACAAGGTGGCGGTGGTACACCCGGCGCTGCACGCCGGGGCGCGCCTGACCGTGGTGGACATCGACACGGATGAGGAAGTAACCAGCCCGGCGGTTTTCGACTCAAACACAACGATTGCCTGGGCGCGCGACGGCTCGTCGCTGGTGGCCGCCTCGTCGACGCGGAGCGACGACTCGGGGCGCCTGAACGCCACGCTCCATTCGGTGAATGCAGCGACCGGCGAGACACGCGCGCTCGCGACCTTCGAGAGCGTCTTCCGTGTCGCGCCGGTGGGGTTCAGCCTGGACGGGCAGCGGCTGTTCGTGGTGGTGCTCGACCAGGCGGGGTCGTCGCTGTGGTCATTGAGCGGCAACGAAGCGACGGAGATAGCCTCGCTGAGCGCCGGCCGCACACGCGACTGGGCGCTGAGTCCCGATGGGACGATGCTTGGCTACATCGAAGTCCGGTCCGGTTCGTCGGCGCCGACGGTGGGCCGTGTGGTGTTCACCGCCACGGGCGCGCCGGTGCAGGCATCCGACAGCATGGCCGCGCAAGAAGGCGTGGCCTGGCAGCCGGGGAATACGCTGCCGGGCTTCGGCGGGCCGGGCGGGACGCTGCGGCTGGAAGCCGCGGGGCTCCAGGACGCGTCCTACATCGTGCCCGAATCGTGGTCGCCCGATGGCACGCGGCTGATCGCGCGCGTGGTGCATCCAGCGCCCGATGGCGAGACATCCGAGGTGACCTGGGAGCTGTTCCGCAGCCCGGGCGCCGTAGCAACAACCGATGCCGACGACACACCGCCACGGACCAAGATATTCGACCAGCCCGGCGAGGTTACGTTCCTTGGCTGGGTGAAAAGCGCCCCCAATGAACAATGAAACGGTGAAGGAGTGAACCTTTGGCAGTTTCCACCGGGAAATTGAGGCGGCGCATTCGGTTGAATGCCGTGCTGGTTGGGGTAAGCATCGTGACGGCCCTGCTCGCGGGTCTGCCGATCGCGGCCGCCATCCTCGATAGCGCGCTTGGCAACGGGCCCAGGACGGCGACGGCCTTCGCGTCGGCGCCGGCGGGGCAGTATGCCGTATATACGAACGCCGGAGTGGACGCGGACGAGATCGTGGTCGCGCCCTCCGAAAATCCTTCCGACGCGATGGTGGTGGCGACCATTGAGCGGCTGCCGGGCTACACGTCCCGGGGCACGGTTTCGCCCGACGGCAAGAAGCTGGCGCTGGTGACCGTGGACAGTGGCACGCCTTCGCAGCCGGTCGCTTCGCTGCAGGTGCTGAACCTGGAAACGGGTGAGCTGACCCGCGCCGCAAGCGAGATCGACCACCTTCAGACACCGCTCTGGACGGCCGACAGCAAAGGTGTGCTGGTGACACGCGGCGGCGATAACGCGCCTGGTGCGGTGACTGTCTACCGGGCTGATTCGGCGGGCGACGGCGAATCGCTGGTGCGCCGGCATGAGGCCGTGCTGGGGGTCTATCCCGTGGCCTTTGACCCGGAGGGACGGCTGGTGACGGTGGTGATCGACGGTGAAGGCTCGCATGTGTTCCGCGATGGCACGCAGGTGCGCAGCATCAGCCCCTACATCACGCGCGACTGGGACCTGAGCCCGGACGGCACGGCGCTGGCGTTCGTGGAGACAAACCTGGCGGACGGCACGCGCTACCTGCCGAAGGTGGCCGGGCTGGATGCCGGCTCCCACGCGATGGCGCAGTCTGTGGCGTCAGGGGTGCAGGCGCTGGGTGCAGCGTGGGCGCCGGGGGACAGCCAGGGGCCTGCCTTCGGCTATGAGCCGAGCGCGCCGGCGGGCGCCTCGGGCGGCGTGCTGGCGCAGACGCTGGGAGAGGACGGCTTTGACGTGCCGCTGGCCTACAGCAACGACGGGTCGGCGCTTGCGGTACAGCACTGGACGGGGTCGGAGTTCAGCCGTCCCGGGCAGGCGAGCATTGAGATCGTTACCGGCGACGGCCGGGCAGCCCTTCCGGACGCGACGAGGTTTTACGGATGGGCCGCGCGCTAGTTTTTGCCAAGGTTCTCGTGGTGGTTGTGGCCCTGGGCGTGGCGGTTTGGCTGCGGCCTTCTACGGTGGAGGCGCAACAACCACCCACCTGCGGGACTCATGATCCGTACAACTTCAACACCTTCGAGCTCCCCTCATCGAGCGGTGATTTTGACGCGTACAAGACGCTCATCAACCTTGCGGTAGAAGGCAAGCTGTTTCCCGAAACGTTGAAGGCGGCTGGAGAGACGGTGGACTTCCGTTACCAGGGGCTTGAAAGTGGCCCGCGAGGGGAACGGGAATCGGCGAACCCATCGCTTCGTGTTCCGCCGACCATCTACTACTCGATCGCGTGGATCGAAGCGACCTGGGCGAACGCGGCATGGAGCGTTCCGTGGGGCGCTGTCGGCCCGACGCTGCGCTCCTTCGACTGCGGGTTTGGCATTGGGCAGGTGACCAGCGGGATGGCAAACACGACCGGCACGCCGAATGCGAAACAGGCGCTGATCGGTATTCACCCGGCCTTCAACGTGGCCGAAGGGATGCGTATCCTGGCCTGGCACTGGAACCTGGCACCTCAGAGCCGCCCGGTAGCCGGGGAAGGCAACCCGGAACACCTCGAGGACTGGTACTACGCTATCTGGGGATACAACGGCTTCGCGTTCGTGAATCACCCATACCACCCGAATCTGAGCCCGCTGCGGGGTGGAGAAGCCGACTCGCCGATCTACCACTGCTGGGATTCGTCGGCACCGAGTTACGTGACGAACTCGGAGGGCCAACTCATCTATCGGGGGCACGGTGACTACACCTATCCGGAGCTTGTCTACGGCTGCATGCGGCATCCTCCGAGCCGCGGCGGCCAGCAAGGGTGGAACGCAGTCGACTTCAACATGCCCGACTTCGACCGGCCAGAAGTTGCCGAGGCGTTCGAGCCGAAGGTGTACCAGGATTGTTACTGGGAAGGGCCCAGTCTTGGATGCCCGGGGATGGACTTTCCAACGAGCTTCCCGGACGACGACCTTGAACCGCACAAGGATATCGTGCCGCCGACCGACGTCAGCAAACGGGCGCAATACCTGGGCAATCCGTCGTTGTCGTTCAACGGTCCGTCCTCTGCGGTGACGCTGGAGGCGAGTGGAGGCGGGTCGATCGATAGCGTGGCGGTTTCGGCGACCAACACGGGCAGCTTCATCGCACCCTTCCGGATCCGGACCACCGCGTCCTGGCTGGTGGTCACGGACGCAAATGGCTCACAGACGCGCTATCTGGACGGGAACCTTGCCATCGGCAAGGAGTCGGAAGTTGTCGTGCGGGCGACCCCGGTTCGTGAGACGAAGCAGGGGCACGTGGCGGAGATGAAGGTGACGCTGGTCCCGGAACGGATGCCCGCGGGACAGTCGACGGCGACGGTGTACTTTGAGCCGTTGTTTGGCGGCGGGTCGACCTATTCGTTGACGGTGACCGGGAAGAACAACACTTCCGTGGCGCCGACGCCGACACCAAGCCCGACGCCCAAACCCAACCCGCCGAGCCACCGGATCACGATCGGCGGGATTGTGGCACAGGAGTCACGATGAGCACATGGGCCCG
>SLAK01000121.1 GCA_007126855.1 Dehalococcoidia bacterium
TTCGGGGAGACGACTTCGACCGCCAGCGTGGGCGGGCCTTCGACAAAGGAATCCGGGAAGCGACCTTCCTGGAGCCGCGATGCCACCGTGAAGCTTACGTCCGGGGCGCGGACCAGGTCGGGATTGCGCTTGAGCAGATAGCCCACCTCGACGCCGATGTCGCCGAGTGCGTGGCGCTCGATGAAGGACAGCAGTTTCGCAGAAAGCCGGCTGGCCTTCCTCCCGTGATCCCCGCCGGCAGGCGCCATAGTCACGACCTCCCCGTGGACGAGCTCCATCTTGCCACCCTCAGGTGGTTCGGGGAGGCGCATGAATTCCTCAGCAGTCAGGAGCCTGGTCTGCGTTGTCATTGCTCATCAGCATAGCATCGCTGCGACAACCTCAGGCGGACTGTTCCGCAGCGACGAAGTCGGCGCCTACGCGAACACGTCGTCGGCCAACAGCTCGAAGCCTTCGACGCTGAACCCGGCGTCGTCGCTGCCGAGCGTGTCGCCACTCCGGTAGGTGTGCGCGTTGCCATCGGGGCGATGCACAGTGATGGTCCGCACCTTCGGGCGCACCACCCAGACCCGCTCTGCGCCGGCTGCCAGGTACTCCTCGACCTTGGTGGCCACGTCGTCGTCGTGGTCGTTCGGCGACACCACTTCCACGGCCAGCGTGGGCGGGCCTTCGACGTAGGTGTCCGGGAATCGGCCGTCCTTGAGCCGCGACGCATGGGTGAAGCTTACGTCCGGGGCGCGGACCAGGTCGGGCTTTCGCTTCAACAGGTAGCCGACCTCAACGCCTGCTCTTCCAACCCCGTGGTCTCGCGCGAACCGGCTCAGGTGGTCACGTATCTCACCGGCTACGTCGCCGTGTTCGCCCCCAACAGGCGCCATAGTCACGATCTCCCCGTGGACGAGCTCCATCTTGCCACCCTCGGGTGGCTCGGGGAGGCATATGAATTCCTCGGCGGTCAGGAGCTTTGTCGGCGTTGCCATCATCGATCAGCATACCATCGCAGCACTCGCAGGCAGCCTGGGCGTAGCGTGCTACCGTATTTCCAGAGCGCGCTTGATCTGCCAGCGGTGCTCCTCGTCGTGACCGTGCCAGTACCGGATCCAGTCCGATACGGTGAACTCACCTCGCTGCGGGTGGATACCTCGTCGCTGCAGTGCCTCTTCGTCGAGCAGTTTCATCAGCGTGACGCTCGCCTTCCGCTGCAGCGCGAAGTCCTGCAGAAGCTGGCGCAGGCCGTCGCGGCTCGTGTCACGCTCGGCGAGCCACCGGTCAGGCGGGTACGGTGCGAAAACCGGTTTGTCCTCTGAGAGCATGCGTTCCAGCCGCAGCCGGAAAACCAGGGCCTCCTCGTCGCGGAGGTGCGCCAGGATGACGCGGGCGCTCCATTCGCCGTCCGCGGCCTGGTCGAGCTGCTCCTCGCTTGCCTGCGAAACGAGCGAGGCCAGCTCCGCCGGCAGCTCCGCCATTGCGCGCAGTTCGCCCTGCATCATCGCTCCTCCGCCCGGGGGGCGTACGTAATGGCCCGCCGCTTGAGTACCGCGTCCATCGTGTCCCCGAGTGCCCGTTCAAGCTGGGTGATGTGTTCGCGGTCGTGTTCCACCCAGTGCTCTACCCAGCTCTGCACAGTGATGGCGCCATTCACTTCGTGCCTCCCCTGCCGTCCCCAGTGGGCCTCATCCAGCCGCCGGAGGATGTTCAAGCTCGCCTGCCGCTGGAGGGTGAAGTCGCCGAGCAGGGTCTCCTTTTGGTCGCGGCCCGTGTTGCGGTTCGCTGCCCAGGCGTTCTCATCGAAGTCGGGCAGCAGCGGGTTGTCCTCAGTCAGCATCCGCACCAGGCGCATGCGCATGACCATCGCCTCATCGTCGCGCAGGTGCGCCATGATGACGCGCGCTGACCAGCCGCCTGCCCGCGCCTGGTCGAGCTCGCGATCGTCCCGCTCGGCGACCAGGTGCGCCACGATGGGCGGCGTCTCATGGAGGGCCTTCAGCAATTCCTGGCTCACTCAACCATTGTAGCCATCCCGGCGAGGCTTCCTCACCACCGCCTGTCCCGGCATGCTCCATTCTTCACCCTCCCGGTATCATGCCCGCATGACTGAACCAACCGAATCTCGCATTCGCGTCAATGGGGTCGAGCTGGCCGTTTTCGACTGGCCCGGCGAAGGGCGCCCAATCTTTTTCGCGCACGCCACGGGCTTTCACGCTCGCTGCTGGGACGAAGTCATCCGCCGCCTCCCCGGCCGCCGCAGGATCGCCGTCGACATGCGCGGGCACGGCCGCAGCGAAAAGCCGGACACCGAATACCGCTGGCGCGATTTCGGCCACGATGTCGCAGCGCTCGGCCGCGAGCTTGGCCTGGAGAATGCCATCGCCGTCGGCCACTCCATGGGTGGCCACTCCATCACGCTCGCTGCCGCGCTCGAGCCGGGTCTGTTCGCCGGCCTGGTGCTGGTCGACCCGGTGATCTTGCCCAAAGCCGCCTATAGCGCGTCGAAGCCAGACGGCGAACACTTCGCTGCCCGCCGCCGCAACGAATGGGCGTCGCCGCAGGAAATGTTCGAACGCTTCCGCGACCGGCCGCCCTATAACTTCTGGGAAGAGCAAGTGCTCCGCGACTACTGCGAATACGGCCTGCTCCCGAATCCATCCGGCGATGGCTACATGCTCGCCTGCCCGCCCAAGATCGAGGCCGCCATCTATGGCATGAGCGCCGGCGGCGACATCTACGAGGAGATTGAATCGCTCGACATCCCGGTAAGGATCCTCCGGGCCCGCTCCCGCGACGAATCAGCGAAGATGGACATGAGCAGCTCGCCGACGAACCCCAACCTCGCGTCGCACTTTCGCAACGTGGTCGACCAGCAGTTCGAGGATCTCACGCACTTCATTCCGATGCAGGCGCCACAACTCGTTGCCAGCGAAGTGCTCGCGCTTGATCGGCGCTGCACGGAAAGGCTAAGGCCTGATGTAAACCCCGGGTGAAGGCCGCGGAACCGTGCTCCCGCCCCTGGCGTCTGGAACGGTGCATCCCAGGAGAAACAAGGAGCACCTCCAGACATGTCCACATTCACTCGCAAGCGAAAGGTCCTCGTTGGCTCATTGCTTGCCGGCATCCTCGCCGCGGCAAGCGTCTTCGGCGCCGTCGTCGCTTTGAACAATGGCGATGACGGCGCCCGCGATCGCGACAACGGGATCGAACCCCCGCCCGCCTACAACGGCAACGACGAGCCCATTGGCCATGTGCCTGGCGTCCCGGCGCCGCCGGTAGCCGCATATTCCGGCTTCCATCAGGCACGGCTCGACCTTGCTGAACGGCTCGGGATCGACCCCGCACGAATTGAACTCACGAGTATCCAGCACGCGGGCTTCGATGGCTGCCTGGGCATCGAAGTCGAAGGGCAAGCCTGCACGCAGCAGCTCATTTCCGCCACCGTTGCGCTCTTCCAGGCGGAAGGCGAAACCTACCGTTACCACATCGGCGGCGAGCAGATCATCGCCACTGACTTCGTCGACGGCGAAGTTACCGATGGCGTCCCGCTGGACGACGAACTCCGCCCCGACACGAACGCCTATCTCGCCGCCTATGCCCGCGGCGACCTGGCCATCCGCCTGGGAGTGGACGTTGAAGCCGTCACCGTCGAGATGGTTCAGCCGGTCACCTTCCCGAACCTGTGCCTTGGCTTCGAGGAGCACCCGGGACAGATGTGCGCCGAAGCCATCGCGGAAGGCGCCATCGTCGTCGCATCGCACGGTGGCGAGTCCTATCGCTACCACGTCAGCGAACATGGCATGGTCGGCGTAAGCTTTAAGGACGGTGAGGTGACGGTCGACATCGACGAATCCCTGGCCGGCCTGCACGACGACCTCCGAGGCGACCTTGCCGACCGCCTTGATGTCGAAGCGAGCGCTGTGTCCATCCTGTCCTTCCGCAATGTCCAGTGGCCCGACGGCTGCCTGGGCGTCTACGAAGCGGATGCCGCCTGCACGCAGGCCATCGTACCCGGCTTCCTGGCAGTGCTGGGCGTCGCCGGCGAAAACACCGGCTATGTCTACCACGGCGCCGACGAGCACTTCATCGCCGTCAGCTTCCTCGACCCGGAGGAAGTGGAGATCAGCCTGCCGATCGCGTACGACGTGGGGTAAGTCGCACGCTGCCCTGCTCGACGAGGGGACAGTCCGAAGCCTGTCCCCTCTCGCTTTCGGATGACATGCGGGTCGAGTAGCATCGCTGTGGTGAAGCGCTCCGAGTACCGTCGGCGCCTCGCGGCGAGAGTTCGCTCTGTTCGCTTCGAGGAACTGGAGCGCCTGCTAAACTTCTACGGGTGGACGCTGGACCGGTCGCGAGGAAGCCACTTTGTGTTCAGGCGCGGCGAGGATAAGCTGGTGGTCCCATTTCGGTGTCCCCACGTACTTCCGGTCTATGTTCGCCTGGCGCTGAAGCGCACAGAAGGTGAAGACGATGAGTGAAACCCCTCTCTCACCCGCTGTCCAGGTCATCCTGAACCGGCCCTACCATCGCGTCATAAGCGGCGAGCCCGTGGACGGCTATATCGCCAGCGTCCTGGAGCTCGACGGCTGCGTGACGGCGGGTGCAACGCCGGAAGAGGCCCTTCGCAACCTCGATGAGGCGATGGCTGCCTGGATCGAATCCGCGCTCGCTCACGGCGACAAGATACCGGACCCACATGAGGGGCCGGTCCGCCTTAGCGCATAGACGTCAGGTCCGCTGGCGACGAACTCCTGAACCCCGCGCCTATTCCCCGCCGACCACGGTCGCGCCGCGCGTGCCCGCCTGCGCCTCGTAGGCTTCGTGCACCAGCTCGCGGGTTTCGTCCCACCCGACGCACGCATCGGTGATCGACACGCCGTAGGCCAGGTCCTTTGGCTCGGCGCCCAGCTTCTGGTTGCCCGGGAACAGGTGGCTTTCCAGCATGCAGCCCTTGATGCGCGTGTCGCCGTTTGCGCGCTGCTCGAGCACATCGCGGAGCGCGACAGCCTGCCGTGTGTGGTCCTTGTTGGAATTGCCATGGCTGCAGTCCACCAGCAGCGATTGCGTCAGGCCCGCAGCCGCGAGCTGCTGGCACGCGCGCTCCACGTGTTCCGCGCTGTAGTTCGGCCCGACCCGGCCGCCGCGCAGCACCACGTGGCCTGCCGGGTTGCCGAGTGTCTGCACCACGCAGGCGTTCCCGTCGTAGTCCATGCCCAGGAAAGTGTGGGGGTTGCGGGCGGCCAGCACCGCATCCACCGCGGTCTGCGTATCGCCGTCCGTGCCGTTCTTGAAGCCCACGGGCATCGAGAGGCCGCTTGCCATCTGGCGGTGTGTCTGGCTCTCCGTGGTGCGCGCACCGATCCCCGCCCAGGCCACGAGCCCCGCCTGGTACTGCGGGACAAATGGGTCCAGGAACTCGGTCGCGACAGGCAGTCCCAGCTCATTTACCCTGAGCAGCACTTCGCGTGCGCGGTAGAGCCCGGTTGCAATGTCCGACGAGCCGTCCAGGTGCGGGTCGTAGATCAGGCCCTTCCAGCCGATCGTGGTCCGGGGCTTTTCAAAATACACCCGCATCACCACGAAGATGCGGTCCTTCACTTCCTCGGCAAGCTCGCGCAGCTTTCCCGCATATTCAATCGCGGCATCCTCGTCGTGGATGGAACAGGGGCCGATGATCAGCATCATGCGCTCGTCGCGGCCTTCCAGGATGTCGACGATGGTGTTGCGGGACTGGACCACGTGGTCCGCCAGGGTGTCGGAAATGGGCAGGCGCCGCTGGAGTTCCACGGGTGGCACCAGCGGAGCAAAACTCCGGATATTGACGTCTCGAGTAGATGGCATGGGAGCTACATAATCGCGCACCGACGCCCCTCGGGCAAACCCAACCGCAAGCCGCGGGAAATGGCAAAGCCTGCTCGCCCTTGTGATACGGTTCGGCTCATCTCTCATCCCTCCTCGCTTCTTTGCTATCCTTCCCGCATGTCCGACACCATCTTTGTCAAGATCCTCCGCGGCGAGATCCCCGCCGATATCGTCTACGAAGACGAGCACTGCATCGCCTTCCGGGATGTGAACCCGCAGGCGCCTGTGCATGTGCTGGTCATCCCGCGGAAGGACCTGGTGAACGTCGCCACGGCTACCGCTGAGGACGCGCCGCTCCTTGGCCACCTGCTCAACGTCTGCACGACGGTCGCGGAAAAGGAAGGCATCAAGGACACAGGCTTCCGCATCGTCGCCAACAACGGCTCCGAGGCCGGCCAGACGGTCGACCACCTGCACTTCCACGTGCTCGGCGGCCGCGCGATGACCTGGCCGCCGGGATAAACGTACAGCGCCCCCTGCTCCGCCACGTGTCCGGCCGCCTTACTCGCGTGGGCGGTGGACGATCACCGGCCGCTCAGATTCCCGGATAACCCGCTCCGCCACGCTCCCGGCCAACAGGCGTGAAACCCCCGAACGCCCGTGCGTCGCCATCGCGATCGCGTCTACATCAA
>SLAK01000130.1 GCA_007126855.1 Dehalococcoidia bacterium
GCCGACCCGCAGCTCACGGCCGCCTTCGAAGCCGGAATCCCTGGCCTCCTCGACCGCATCAAGGGCGCTGGCGCTTCCGGCGATGCCTTCCTCTCTGAGTTCCGTGACTTCCTGCACCTCTATGGCTGCCGCGGCCCCAACGAATGGGAACTGCGAAACCACACCTGGGAAACACGGCCCGAACTGGCACTCGCCGCCATCGACCGTATGCGTCTGGCCGGCGACGAGCTCGCTCCCACCATGCGCAACAGCCAGATGGCCGCCGAGCGCGAGCGCATCGCCCAGGAAATCGCCCCCATGCTCGCCGGCGACGAAGAGGCCCAGGGCACCTTCCTTGCCGCCAGCCGCGCCGCCGTGCTCTTCCAGGCCGGCCGCGAACGCACCAAGACCAACTGCATCAAGCTCGGCCATGAAGCCCGCATGGCCATGCACACCATCGGCCGCCGCCTGGTCGCCGAGGGCGCCGCCGACGAGGTCAGCGATTTCGGCCTCGTCCTCGCCGATGAGATCGACGACTGGATCAAAGACCCCGCCCCCTTCCGCGACGAGATCCGCCGCCGCCGCGACCTGATGCATGAGTACGCCATCCGCCAGGAGCCCTTCGTCTTCTATGGCACCATCCCCGACCCATCCACCTGGCCCCTGCGCAGCGACGCGGAAATCGAGAAGGCGCAGGTGGGCGAGGTCCTCCAGGGCTTCACCGGCTGCACCGGGGCGGCCACCGGCGTGGCGCGCGTGGTGCTCGACCCGCTCGACCCCTCCACGCTCGAGCCGGGCGACATCCTGGTCGCGCCCATCACCGACCCCTCGTGGACGCCGCTCTTCGTCACCGCAGGAGGGGTCGTCGTCGATGTCGGCGCAGCCCAGAGCCATGCCATGATCGTCAGCCGCGAGCTCGGTATCCCATGCGTGCCCTCCGTGACCCATGCCACCAAACGCATTCCCAACGGAGCCACGGTGGAAGTCAACGGCGATGCCGGCACCGTCACCATCCTTTCCCTGCCCTGATCGCGCCAGCGCTATCGTGTAACGCGGTTGCCGTTAGCATTTTGGGGCGTTGGGAGGGTGTTGATGATGCCGAACATCGTCGCGTTCGATGAACCGCTCGCCGAGGGGACTGATGTCCCCGCGCTCCTGGGAGGAAAGGGCGCTGGCCTCGTCGAGATGACGCAACGTCTCGGCCTGCCCGTGCCTCCGGGATTTGTCATAACAACCAGCGTTTGCCGCAAGTACCTGCAGTCAGGCTGGCCCCAGGAGCTCGACGCCGAGATCGATGCACATCTCGAACGCCTCGCCGGATCCATAGGCCGCCGTTTCGGCGACCCGGCTGCCCCGCTCCTCGTCTCCGTCCGCTCCGGCGCCCCGGTCTCCATGCCCGGCATGATGGATACCCTGCTTAACGTCGGCATCACACCCGAGATCCGCGAGCGTCTCGCCCTCGCTGCGGGTAGCCCCGTCTTCGCCGCCGACACCTGGCTGCGCTTCTGCCGCATGTACGCCGAAATTGTTCTCGGCGTCCCCGGTGGCGAGCTCGGTCCGGCCGCAACGCACGACGACACCCTGCCCGGTATCCTCGCCGCCGCCGAGCGCGTCCGCCGTATCGCCCGTGACTATGGCGGCATCCCCGAAGCCCCGCGCGATCAGCTCCGCGGCGCCATCGAAGCCGTCTTCCGCTCCTGGAACTCCGACCGCGCCCGCATCTTCCGCCAGCGTGAAAACATCGCAGAAGACCTGGGTACGGCCGTAACGGTCCAGTCCATGGTCTTTGGCAACCTGGACGACTATTCCGGTACCGGCGTCGCCTTCACCCGCGACCCCGCCACCGGCGACCCTGAACCCTATGGTGACTATCTGCCCCGTGCCCAGGGCGAAGATGTCGTCGCCGGCACCCACGCCGTCCGCGGGCTCGATGCCCTCCGCGAACAGCTCCCCGATGTTTACGCCGACTTCCGTGCCGCCCTCCAGCGCCTGGAGCGCCACTACCGCGATGTCTGCGACGTCGAATTCACCGTCAGTGAAGGCAAGCTCTACGTCCTCCAGACGCGCATCGGCCGCCGCAGCCCCCTGGCCGCGGTGCGCATAGCCGTCCAGATGGCTGAAGATCCGGACTTCCCCCTCACCCGCGCGGATGCTGTGGCCCGCATCGACCAGTCCCTTCTGCATGAGCTTGCCGGGGCCGGTACGGTCGCCCCGGATGCTCAGCCGGTCACGACCGGCCTGGCCGCTTCGCCCGGCGTTGGTGTCGGCGTCCTCGTTTGCGACCCGGATCGCGCGGCACAGCTCGCAGAAGAAGGTACGGCCGTGGTCCTCGCGCGCGAGCAAACCTCCCCCGCTGATGTCCATGGCATGGTCGGCGCTGCAGCCATCATCACCACCCTCGGCGGCGTTGCCAGCCACGCGGCTGTTGTCGCGCGAAGCTGGTCCATCCCGGCGGTCACCAGCCTTACCGGCGCTCACGTCGAACCAGACGGCATTCGCGTCGACGGCGAATTTGTCCCGCAGGGCGAAACCGTGACGGTCGATGGCACCCGGGGCGCCGTCTACCGCGGCGACTGCCGCCAGCAGGCCAACGGCGATATCCCGGAGGTGCGAACCCTCCGCGAATGGGCCGCCGAGCTTGGCCTGGAACCCGGCTCCCGCAGCGACGCTCCCGCCGCTGGCGACGAAGGCCCCGTCGGCCTCTATCAGCTGGCCCGCGTCGTCCAGCTCAAAGGCCTGTGCAACGCCGAACGCGCCGCGGCCGCGCTGGGCGCCAGCCCGGCCGCCGTCGAACAGGCCTTCGAAGAGCACGCCGAAACCTTTCGCGTCATCCCCCGTGGCGCCGCCCTCACCCCGGAAGGCCGCGCCTGGGTCCAGGAACAGCTCGCGGCCGAACGCGCCGAAATCGACTCCGGCGGCCTCAACAGCTGCTACGAGCGTTTCCTGCCCCTCAACGACCGCTTCAAGCGCCTGGTCACCGGCTGGCAATCAACGTCCGCCGAGGGTTTTAACGACGACGAGTGGTCCAGCCTGCTCGAGTCCATGCAAGCGCTCCACGGAGACTTCCGCCCGCTGGTCGAGGACACCGCCACAAAGGTCCCCCGCCTTGCGCGCTATGGTCCCCGCTTCGACCACGCGCTTGAAGCCATGCGCGATGGCGATGACTCCATGCTCGCCGCCCCGCTCAAGGACAGCTACCACACCGTCTGGTTCGAATACCACGAGGAGCTCATTGCCCTCTGCGGCCGTAACCGCGCCGAGGAGGAACGCGCCGAAAGCGCCCGCGAACGCTGATCCCGCGTTAGTCTCGCGACGAGCTGCCCCGCTGCGGCAGCACCCGCGCGATCGGCGAAACGAACGAGCCGCCATCGGCCACCGCGAAGGCCCTGGGCAAGATCTCCCGGAGTTGTGAGTGGGCCGATGCCAGGAGCCGGCGCAGCTCTGCGCGCTCTTCGTAGTCGCGCTCGCGTTCACGCAGCAAGGATTCCACCTGCGAGGCGAGCAGGTCGCGCATGCGCCGGGTCTCCTCCAGCGTCTCGCGCATCTGGGTCACCTCGGCCCGCAGGCCGTGTAGCTCCTGGTCAGCGGTGGCCAGCCGCCGCGACAGCGAATAGATGCGGTCGGTGGACAGCCGTAACAACTGCGCTTCCTGGCCGCGTACACCCTCGGCGGCGTCTTCGTCGTTCATCGTGCCCGGCTCTTCTTCCCCGGTTGTGCTCACGGCGTCCGAAAGCGCCGTTAACACCATCTTAGGACGTTCAGGCCAAGAATTGATGCCGGGGCCGCCGCCCTCAGCCGATTTCCAGCGGCCGCTCGGCCGCGCTCGGCGCGATATCGAGCACTTCCAGCTCGACCGTATCCCTCCGCCAGCCTGCCTGCAGCGAGTAGACAATATCCACCCGGTCGGCCAGCTCCGCCTCCGCCTGGTTGAACGCAATAGCCTGCCACGCTGCAGGACCGTCGCGCAGGACCAGCTTCAGGTGCTTCTGGTCCCCGCCGACCAGCCGGCTGTTGCGCACCTCCACGTTGCGGCTCAGCAACACCGGCCGCCGGTTGCCCTCGCCGCACGGCTCGAAACGCATCAGCCCCTTGATCTCGATGCCCGCGACCTCCGACAGCAGCGCTTCCGCGTCGATTTCGAACACGCGGCGCAGATCCTGTCCGTCCAGCATCTCCGCCGCGTAGGCGACCAGCCGGTCCCGCAGCTCGGGCAGGTTCTCGTTCTTCACCGTGAACCCGGCCGCCGCGCGGTGACCGCCGTGGCGCACGAGGAGGTCCTTCTCCCGCCGGATGGCCGAGACGATGTCAAAGGCAGGGATGCTGCGCGCGCTGGCCCGGCTTTCCGTGTGACCCTGGTCGTACACGATCGCCGGACGGCCATACCGCTCCGCCAGCCGCGCCGCCACCAGCCCCACGATCCCGGCGTGGATGCGCGGGCTCCCGACCATCACCAGCGGGTCGTCACCGTTCCCCAGCAGCTCCTCCGCAAGCTCGCAGGCTTCCTGCGTCTCTTGCTGCCGCTGCCGGTTGAGCCGGTTCAGCTCTTCGGCTACGGTCCGCGCCTCCAGCGCGTTGGTAGCCAGCAGCAGCGATAGCGCGATCTCCGCGTGCTTGATCCGGCCCGCCGCGTTCATCCGCGGGCCCAGCACAAAGCCCAGCGTCTCCGCGCCGATGCGCTCCGGCTCAGTACCAGCGACCGCCGCCAGCGCTTCCAGCCCGGGGCGCAGGCCGCTCCGCATCCGCTCCAGCCCGTTCACCACCAGCGTGCGGTTTTCATCCACCAGAGGCGCGACGTCCACCACGGTCCCGAGCGCCACCAGGTCGATGAACTCGCTCTCGTCGAGCAGGCGGCCCATCGCTTCGTACAGCACCTGCAAAAAGCGGTAGGAAACGCCTACAGCGGCCATTTCGTCGAAGGGATAGTCCGAGTCGCGACGCTTGGGGTTCACCGCCGCAAGGGCCGCTGGGAGCGTTTCAGGCACGGTGTGGTGGTCCAGGATCACCACGTCCATCCCCTTGCTGTTCGCGTAGGCCACCTCGTCGACCGAGCTGATGCCGCAGTCGGCGGTGATCAGCAGCGTCGCCCCCCGTTCGTGCAGCCGGTCGATGGCGCCGAAGTTCAGCCCGTAGCCCTCGGAAAAGCGCTCCGGGATGTACTTCGTGATGTTCGCGTTGAGCGGCCCCAGCCCCAGGCTCAGCACCGCAACAGAGGTCACCCCGTCCACGTCGAAATCGCCGTACAGCGCGATGAGTTCGCCGTCGGCGATCGCACGCCGGGTCCGCATGATCGCCTCGGCCATGCCGGGCAGCGTCAGCGGGTCGTGGTCGAGCGCCAGGTGTGGCTTGTAGAAGACATCCGCCGCCGCCCGCGTTGTAATGCCGCGAGCCGCGAGGACCGTCGCGGTGATACGGGGAAAGCGCGGGATGCCGTGCAGGTGCGCTTCGGGGTCCCGAAGGCGCCAGCGCACCGGTGGCCGCTCCAGCGCCGGTGCCGTCATTCCATCTCCTCGTACCGGCGGATAACCAGGCTCGAATTGTGCCCGCCGAATCCCAGGGAGTTCGTCATCACCGCGCGCAGCGGGGCCGCCCGCGCGACATTGGGCACGTAGTCCAGGTCGCAGTCCGGGTCTGGTGTCGTGTAGTTGATGGTCGGTGGGATCGTTTCGTGCTGGATGGCCTGGATGCAGGCCGCAGCCTCCACAGCGCCGGCCGCACCCAGCAAATGCCCGATCATCGACTTGCATGAGCTGATCGGCACTGAGTGCGCGTATTCACCGAACACCCGCTTGAGTGCTTTCGTCTCCAGCTTGTCGTTCATCGGTGTCGATGTGCCGTGCGCGTTCACGTAATCGATCTCGTCGGGGCGGAGCCCCGCCTCCTCGAGCGCCCGGCACATGGCTTCCGCCGCGCCGCGCCCGTTCTCGTCTGGCTGGGTAACGTGGTAGGCATCACTGGTGGCACCGTATCCCGCGATCTCGCCAAGAATTGTCGCGCCGCGCGCTTTCGCGTGCTCGGCCGCCTCCAGCACCAGGATCGCGGCGCCTTCCGCCATCACGAAACCGTCGCGGTCGCGGTCGAAGGGACGCGATGCGTGCTCCGGGTCCTCGTTGCAGTGTGAGAGCGAGCGCGCCGCCGCAAATCCCGCCATCGTGATGGGCGTGATGGCCGCCTCCGCGCCGCCGGCAAGCGCCACGTCGCTGTCGCCCCGCCGGATGATGTTGGCAGCCTCGCCAATGCAGTCGGCGCCGCTCGCGCAGGCGCTCACCAGGGAGTAGTTCACGCCACGCGCGCCCACGCGGATGCTGATCTGCCCGCTCGCCATGTCGGCCAGCATCATCGGGATAAGGAAGGCGCTCACCCGCCGCGGCCCCTTCTGGTACATCGTCTCGAACTCTTCGGAGAGCGTGGTGATCCCGCCGATCGCCGTCCCCACGATGACCGCGACGTTGTCGTTCTTCCCGGGGACGATCTCGAAGTTCGCGTTCGTGAGCGCTTCATCCGCGGCCACAAAAGCGAACTGCGTGAAGCGGTCCGCCCGCCGCGCCGCCTTCTTCTCCATGAACTGTGTCGGGTCGAAGTTCTTCACTTCGCCGGCAATCCGCGACTCCAGGCCCTCGGGGTCGAAGAGCGTGATGGGCCCGATGCCGCCGCGACCGTTCACCAGCGAGTCCCAGCTTTCGTCCGCCGATTGCCCGATCGGCGTAATCATGCCAATGCCTGTGACCACAACGCGCCGGTTCACGACCCAACCCCGGAAAGTGCTAAGGGTGTTACGCAGTATAGCATTACTGTCCTCGTAGCTCGTGCACGGCCTTTGGCAATTCGTCCGCCAGCTCGCCCGCCAGCAACCCCGCGTCGCCGTAGTGCCGTCGCAAAGATTCGCCCGCCGCCGCGTGCAAGTAAACCCCCAGCGCCGCGGCTTCGAATGCTCTGAGCCCTTGCGCCAAGTATGCGCTAATCATGCCCGCAAGAATGTCTCCAGTCCCGCCGCTCGCAAGCAACGGGTTCGAAAAGGGGCACAGCCGCGCTTCCCCGTCCGGGCCGGCAATCACCGAGTGTGCCCCCTTCAGCACTATCACGCATCCAAAACGTTCAGCCGCTTCCTTCGCTGTGTCCAGCCGCCGCGCCTGCACCTCCGCCACGCTCTTGCCCAGCAGCCGCGCCATCTCGCCGGGGTGCGGCGTCAGGATGGCATTCTTCGGCATCCGCTCCGTCGCGTCCGGCATCGTCGCGATGGCGTTCAGCGCGTCCGCGTCGATCACCACGCCGTGGCTCAGCTCCGACAGGTCCGGCAGCAGCGCCCAGATAAAGACGCGGGTCTCCTCTGTGTTGCTCAGCCCGGGTCCGACCACGGCGGTGTTGAAGTTCGCCCATTCCTGACGCAGGGCCACTGCGGCCTCCCCGGCGAATGTTCCATCGTCGGAGGCCTGCTGCGGCAACCACGTTGCTTCGAGCAGCGAAGTCGCGGCCATATCGTAGAGCGGTTCGGGCGCGGCGATGGTCGCCAGCCCCGCTCCCGCCCGGTACGCCGCGCGCGCTGCCAGCATTGGCGCCCCGGCATAGCGCCGCGAACCGCCCACGACCAGCACGCGCCCGAAGGTCCCCTTGTTCCCATCCTCCGGGCGCTCCGGGTAGGTGCTCCGCATCCAGCGCGATGTCAGCAATTCCAGCTTCACGCTGTCCATCGCCTGGCGCGGAATGCCGATGTCGATGACCTGCACACGCCCCACCATCGCGCTGCCCGGCGCCTCGTACATCCCAACCTTCGGCAGCCCAAAGGTCACCGAGATGTCAGGCGGGACAAGCAGCGGGTCCACCGCGCCCGTGTCGGAATCCAGGCCCGTGGGCACATCCACCGCTACCAGCTTCGGCGCCGGCTGTTGCGCCCGCGCCTGCGCCAGCAGCCGCAATGCCTGCCCGATTGCGCCGTCCGGATCGATAGCGCGCGTCGTGCCAATCCCCAGGATGGCGTCGATCACCAGGTCGCACGCAGGCAGGAGTTGTCCAAGCTCCGCCTGGCCTTCGCTCGTGTCAGAGCCCATCATCGCGACGCCGCGCTGCTCCAGCTCCGCGGTCTTGTCGTCCGGATGGCGCCGCTCAGGCATCGCCACCAGAACCTCCGCGCCCCAGTCGTGCAGGTGCCGCGCCGCCACGAGCCCATCGCCACCGTTGTTCCCCGGCCCCGCCAGGATCACGATGCGCCGCCCTTCCAGCGATCCCAGCATCATCCATGCTTCCTGCGCAACCGCCAGCCCGGCTTCTTCCATCAACTGCGCTTCGCTCGATCCGGCCTCGATCGCGGCGGCCTCCAGCTTCCGCATTTCCGCAGCGCTTACCAGCTTCATCGCAACCCCTGTTCCTCGATTAGTCGCAAGGCCGATTCGCCCTTGCGCGGCGTGTCCTCCTCCGCCGTTAGTGCCCGTTCGCCCACCACCGATGCAATAGCGTAGAGCTTCGAGTGCGTCAGGCTAATCTCCAGCCCTCGCAGCTCGATGTCCTTCGCCCGTTTCGCGCCCCGGCCGTAGAGGAACACCAGCGGCTTCCCGCGCCGGTTGGGCAGCACCTCGATGTCTCGCCAGCCCACCCCGCGAATCCCCGTGCCAAGCGCCTTCATCACGGCCTCCTTGGCGGCGAAACGGGCCGCGAGTTCCGATACCCGGCCACGGCAATGCGCGATTTCGTCCGGCGTGTAAACGCGCTGCAGAAAGCGGTCACCGCGCCGCACGATCACGTCGGCCACACGGTCAATTTCGATGATGTCGATCCCGACGGCAAACTTGGTAGCCATGAATCGCAATCCTAAGCCCCACGGCCGCTTTGTGCCCGCAGAACACAACGCCGGGAGGCGTTAGGCTGTCCCTGTGACCGCCCAAATTCTCGATGGCGCCGCCATCGCCGCCGACATCCGTGCCGAAGTTGCCAGGCGCGCAGCGAGCGTGACCGGGCAGGGCATACGCCCCGGGCTTGCAGCCGTGTTGGTCGGCGACAACCCGGCCTCCATCAGCTACGTCTCCGCCAAGGCCCGGGCCTGCGAAGAGGCCGGCATTTTCGCCGAAACCTTCCGCCTGGGTGCCGACTCCCCCCGCGAAGAAGTCCTGCGGCTTATCCAGGACCTCAACGCCGACGAACGCTTCCACGGCATCCTCCCGCAGCTCCCCTTGCCTCCCCACATCGACGAGACCGAGGTCATCGATTCCATCGACCCGCGTAAGGACGTTGACGGCCTCCACCCCGTCAACCTTGGCCGCCTCCTGCGCGGCGTTACCACCGGCGCCATCCCCTGCACGCCCAATGGGGTCATGGAAATGCTCCGCCGCAGCGGCAACGACCCCGCCGGGAAGCATGTCGTCGTGGTCGGCCGCTCCACCCTGGTGGGCCGCCCGCTCGCCGTGCTCCTCAGCAATAAGGCCGAAGGCGCCAACGCCACCGTCACCATCTGCCACACCGGCACCCCCGACATCGGCGCCCACACCCGCCAGGCCGACATCGTTGTGGTCGCCGCCGGCCGCCCCAAAACGCTGACCGCGGACATGGTTCGCCCCGGCGCCGTTGTCATCGACGTCGGCACCAACCGCATCGACGATGCGACCCGCAAGCGCGGCTGGCGCCTCGTCGGCGACGCCGACTTCCCCGAGGTCAAAGAAGTCGCCTCCTGGATTACGCCCGTCCCCGGCGGCGTCGGCCCCATGACCATCGCGATGCTGCTGGTCAACACCGTCCGCGCCGCCGAACGCCGCCTCGACATCACCGCCTGAACACGGCCACAAATTCGGCCTTGTCATCGGGACATCCCTGCTCTGACAATCGACCACCCTCACGCCTGCGAAACCGCCTGCTCTGTAGATCGTTGGCCACAGCAACACCGGGCCGCCACCCTCTCCCTTGCAAAGGGAGAGGGCCGGGGTGAGGGTTCGTTACCCGGCTGCGATCTTTGTCCATCATCGTGGCGCCCCGCCATGTCGACTCTCCCGTGCAAAGGGAAAGGGAACGAGAGTGTGGGTTCACGAGAAGGATCGGGAACCCGCTCTCGCTTAGCCCGTCCCCAGCAGCAGCGCCGCAATGCTGAAGTAGATCATCAGCCCTGTCACGTCCGCGACCGTTGTGATCAGCGGCGCGCTCGCCGCCGCCGGGTCCAGCCGCAGCCTGGTCAGGATGAACGGCAGCACCGTCCCCACCAGGTTCGCTACCAGGACGATGGATATCATCGCCAGGCCCACAACCAGGCCAACCTCCGTGCCGCCGCGCCAGGTTCCCAGCAGCGCCGCAAGGATGCCCATCGATGCGCCCAACGTGAGCCCGATGCGCAGCTCCCGGAACACTACGCCAAACCACTGGCGAAGCTGCACGTCGCCCGTGGCGATGGCGCGGACCATGATCGTCGCCGCCTGCGATCCCGCGTTGCCCCCACTGTCGATCAGTAGCGGGATGAAGAAGGCCAGCGCGATCGTCGCCGCAAGCACCTCTTCGTAGGCCTCAATCACCCCCGAAGACGCGATGTTCACAATGATCAGGATGCTCAGCCAGCCGATGCGTTTCTGGTACAGCGCAAACACCGAGGACAGCGTGTAGCTCCGCTCGAGTGGCGCCACACCCCCGATGCGGTGGAAGTCTTCCGTGGCCTCCTCGGTCGCAACGTCGAGCACGTCGTCGATCGTGACGATGCCGATCAGCACCCCGCGCGTGTCCGTGATCGGCAGCACCAGCAGGTCGTAGCGCCGCATCAGCTCCACCGCGTCTTCCCGGTCCGCGGTCGCTTCCAGCGCCACGAAGGAGCCGTCCATGATGTCCTGCACGCGCGCCCCCGGGTTCGCGAGGATGAACTGGCGCAGGTCCAGGGCGTCCAGCAGCCGCCAGCGGTTATCCACAACGTAGATCACGTTAACCGTCTCGCTATCGCGGCCTCGAGCCCGGATGTGCGTCAGCGCTTCCGCAATCGACCACTGCGGCCGCACCGCCACGTAGTCGGGCGTCATCAGCCGCCCAACCGAATTCTCCGGATAACCGAGCAAAGCCCGCGCTTCCGCCAGTTCGCCCGGTGGCAACAGGTTCAGCAGGCGCTGTGTCGCGAGCCCCGGCAGCTCTTCCAACAGGCCGGTTCTGTCGTCCGGCTTCATGCCGGCCAGGAGCCGCCGCACCTCCTCATCGGTCATGTCCGCGAGCAGCGCCTTTTCGCGCTCGGTGTCCATGTAGGCAAAGACCTCGTCGGCAAGGTCGTGTGGCAGTAAACGGAAGACCACCGCCCGGTCCTGCGGCTCTAGCTCCCAGAGCGCCTCGGCGATGGTCGGCGCATCATATTCCACCAGCGTGCTGCGCAGCGCCCGGAAGTCACGGTCGCTGATCAGCTCGCGCAGGGTTTCCGTTGGGGGAACTTCCGTGGTCATGACGAAACTCCTTCAGTGGCGTGTCGTGTCCCACTGGGGCTTTCTAGCGTTGCAAACATTACCCGGTCGTGCGAAATGGCGTGGCAAGTAAGCCCTCACCTTGGCACACTGGTGGTGTGTATGAGTTGCTGAATCGCGCCAACGAACTCGCGCACCGGATCTCTGACATCCTGGTGCGTCTTTGACCTGCCTACAGATGAAGCCTCGCTAGCCCGCCTCGAAGAAGAGTCCGCCGCACCGGATTTCTGGGACGACCCGGAGAAAGCCCGCGAAGCCATGCAGCGGCTCTCCGCGCTGCGCTCGCGTGTCGACACGTGGCGTGCGCTGGAACGCCGCGCCAGCGATGCCGCGGAGCTCCTCGAAATGGCCATCGAAGAGGAAGACGAATCCCTCGCGCCCGAAGCCACGCGCGAGATCGAGGCCATCGAAAACCAGCTGGAATCGCTTGAATTCGAGCTGCACCTGGCCGGCGAATACGATCGCCGCAATGCCATCCTCGCCATCCACGCGGGCGCCGGCGGCACCGATGCCCAGGACTGGGCCGATATGCTCCTCCGCATGTACATCCGCTGGGGTGAGCGGCGTGGCTTCAACGTCGACGTCCTCGATGTCACCGAGGGTGAAGAAGCCGGCATCAAGAGCGCCACTGTGGAATTCAAGGGCGACTACGCCTACGGCTACCTGAAGAGCGAGCGTGGCGTCCACCGTCTCGTCCGGCTCTCGCCGTATAGCGCCGCCGGCTCGCGCGAAACGAGCTTTGCCAAGGTCGAGGTGCTTCCCGAAGTCGAAGCCTCGGGCGAGGTCGAGATCAACCCCGACGACCTCCGCATCGACGTCTTCCGGGCCAGCGGCCATGGCGGCCAGAACGTGCAGAAAAACGCGACCGCCATCCGTATCACCCACCACCCCACCGGCATCGTCGTGAGCTGCCAGAATGAGCGCTCACAGGGCCGCAACCGCGAAAGCGCCATGAAAGTGCTCGAAGCCCGCCTGCTCGAGCTCGAACTCATCCGCCAGGAAGAAGAAAAGGCGCGGCTCAAAGGTAAACACGTCGATATGGCCTGGGGAAACCAGATCCGGAGCTACGTGTTGCACCCGTATAAGATGGTGAAGGACCATCGCTCCGATTACGAAACGTCGGACCCGGCGGCGGTGCTCGACGGCGACCTGGACCCCTTCATCCAGGCCTATCTCAAATCGCAGGTGGGAGAGGAAGAAGTAATCGAATGACCCGCGCTTTCGTCTCGTCCTTCCTCGTGGTCGCACTCATTGCCGGGCTGCTGGCCGGGACGGGTGTAGCGCGCGCGGACGTCAACGTCGTCGAATCCACCGTCGATAACGGCTACCCGCGCGAACTCACCTTCCGCCTCTCCGTCGAAGCAGACCAAGAGATCACAGATGCCACCCTGCGCTACCTCTTCGCCGGGCGCGGCACCTCCGGCTTCGGCCGCCCCGAAGCATTCAACCCTGGCACCAGCGTCGATGTAGAAGTCGAGTTGCCGGTGAACACTTCCAGCGCCTACATCCCCGTCGGTACCACCTTCATTTACCACTGGGAACTCGAAACCGCCTCCGGCGACCTCATCACGACTCCCGAGCAACAGTTCCTCTTTCTTCCCCCCGATCACGAGTGGCGCAGCGTCGAAAGCGACATCATGCGCGTCTACTTCTACGGCGACCGCGACGACCTTGCCCTCGAATACCTCGAGGCCGGCGAAGAGACCTACCAGGACATCGCCGTCGACCTGCTGCAGACCGAGCTCCCGGTGACCCCCGTGAACGTAGTCATTTTCCCAACCAGCGAAGAAATGGCCCCCGCCCGCAGAGGCCGCGGCGAGACCTTCGACGAAGCTGTCCGTACCTGCGGCACCAAGCTCACCGTCGACATCGTTTTCGTCGTGCCCCTGACCTGCGGCACGCCCGACCACACCGACACCCTGCGCCACGAATTCGGCCACATCATCAACGAAGCCGCGGGTGTTGGCGGCTTCGGCAGCCTCCCCGCCTGGATCGACGAAGGCGCCGCTGTCTATGCCCAGACCACCCCCGGCAGTGGCTTCGAAGGAGCGTTCGAAGCCGCCGCCCGCGCCGACCGGCTCATCCCCTTCAATCGCATGGGCAGTCCCTCGAATGACCCCTCGCTGGTCAACCTCTTCTATGGCCAGTCCTGGGCCATGGTGAACTACCTCATCGACCGCGACGGCCCCCAAGCCTTCGCCGAATTCTTTGCCACCATGAAGCGCGGCGAGCGCTTCGATCGCGCCCTCGAAGAGGTCTACGGCTTCAACCTGGCCGGCTTCGAGGACGAATTCCGCCAGTCCCTCGGCCTGGAGCCGCGCTCACGCCCGGACGCCGAACCCACACCGGACACGGCCCAGGATGAGCAGCCCGAACCCGAGGAGGAGCCGACCCGCGAGCCACTCGCAACCACCGGCACGGCCACGGACTCCGGGTCCGGCATCGACACCACCGTGGTCATCATCGTGGGTGCCGCGGTGCTCTTCGCGTTGCTCGGTGTCTTCTTCTACCTGCTCTCGCTCATGGTCAGCAGCAATCGTCAGCAGGCCACCTCAGCAGTCGGCGAGGGCGAGCAGCCCTGGCAAGACCCCTCGCGCGACCAGGACCAGTCGTGGTACGACGATCGGCCTTAGCTACCTGCGATTCGCTAATCCCGCAGCGTCCTGCCCAGGATGTAGAAGCGCTGCAGCGCCGTCAGGTTCGAAAGGATCGCCAGCGCTGCCACCACCAGCGTCAGCCACCCCAGCAAGAGCCCCCCGCCCAGGAGCACCACCCGCTCCTGCCGCCGGAATAACCCCTCCCGCATGGAGACGCCAACAATCTCGGCCCGCGCGCGCACGTAGCTCACCGCGATGCTGCCGAATAGCGCCATGAACGCTGCTACGGTCTGCCACGTCTCCCCGCGCTCCGCGAAGTACCAGGCGATGCCCACCAGGATCAGCGCCTCGCTCGACCGGTCGAGCACCGCGTCCAGCACCGCGCCATAGGGGCTGGCGCTGCCGGTTGCGCGTGCCACCGCCCCGTCCAGCAGGTCCACCGCGCTGAAGAACAGGTACACCAGCCCCGCGGCGAAGAGCGCCTCCCGGGTTACCAGGAATGCCGCCCCCGCGTTCCCCACGAAGCCCACCAGCGACAGCATGTTCGGCGTGAGCCCCGTGCGGGCCACGGCATTGCCGAGCTGGTTGCTGAACTTCTCGGGCAATCGTTGGGGCAATAGGTTGAACGATGGCACCGCGCTATTGTGACACGCTTTGCCGTAGCCGCTGACGCCCTCCTTCAGGCACACTCGGCTCGGACATCACCTGCCGGTAATACTCCAGGACCCGCGCCGCCACGGTCTCCCAGCTATACTCACTCGCGCGCTCCCTGCCTCGCGTTCCCAGCTCCCGGCGGCGCTTCTCATCGTCCAGCAATTCGTTAATCGCGCCTGCCAGCCGGGCCGCTGAGCGCGGCGGCACCAGCACCCCGTGCTCGCCATCAGTCACCACCCCGGCAAAACCTTCGATGTCGCTGGCCACCACGGCCCGCCCGGTCGCAAGCGCCTCCATCAGCACGTAGCCCTGGCTTTCGCCACCCGTGTTCGGGCAACACATCACGTCAGCCGTGTAGTGGTAACGTGGCAGTTCGTCGTAGGGCACGTTCGGCCGGAACACGATGTCGTCGTAGCCCGCCAGCTTCTCCTGGTAGCGGCTGAAGTCGCCCGCGCCCGCCACTATCAGCCGGATGTCCTCGCGCCGCTTTCGCAGCATCAGGTAGGCGCGCAGCAGGTAGTCCAGGCCCTTCCGCTTCTCCGGCCGGCCCACGAAGAGGATGTTCTTCTTGCCGTCCTGGAACTCCGGCCACGGCTCACGCGGTCGCGCCCAGAATTCGAAATCGATGCCGTTTGGGATGATGGTGAATTCGCCAGGGAAGTAGGCGCTCACCAGCCGCCTGGCCGCTGGTGAGACCGCGATCCGCCCGTGCAGCTTGTCGAACCAGCGCCGCGTGAGCGGGCGCGTGTAGCCGTACATATGCCGCCCCTCGTAGGCCGCATGAAAGGTGCCGATGTTGATCGCGTTCGAATGACGCAGGAAGAAATAGGGCAGCAGCGGCGCCAGCGGTTCGTGCAGGTGCACGATATCGAACTGGCTCTTGCGCAGCTCCGCCCGCACCTGCCGGTAGAGCCACGAAAAGGTAATCCGCGCCACGGATCCCAGTGCCGGTACACGGTGTGGTGTCCCCATCACCATAACCTCGCCGTCCGCCGCCTCGGGGTCCGACGCCGGCGCATACACGGTCACCGCGTGCCCCCACTCCCGGAAACGCTGGGAGAGCTGCCGGGCGTGCGTCCGCACACCCCCCTCCACCGACCAGTCGTAGGGACAGACCAGGGCAATCCTCATGCGTACTCCTTTGCGCAACATGGGCGCCCGTGCGGCTCTTCCGGCTCGCAGGCGTGGACGCGCCAGTAGTCTTCGGTCACCGTCCACTGGCCCGGTTCGCGCCGGACGTATTCTTCAAGCAGGGTTGCCCAGTGTGCGGCAGCCCGGCAAACCGCTTCATCTTCCGTCACCGGCTCGGCGTCCACCTCGAACGGATCCTCGACGAAGAGCTGGAAACGCATCCGGTTGCGCCGTTCCACGAACATTGGCACAACCAGCGCCCCCTCGCGCCTGGCGATCACCCACGGCCCCCGCGGCAGCCGCACGTGCCGGCCCATGAACTCCACGCAGACCCCCCTGCCCTGCATATCCCGGTCCGCGATCAGCGCGAGCACCGCCCCCTCTCGCAGGTCCCGCATCGCCGAATGGACGCCCATCGTCGTCGCTTCATAGAAGCGCCCGCCCGCCGACGAGCGTATTTGCAGCAGTTTTCGCGCATAGGTGGGCGGCTCAAGCGGCTCCACGAGCGCCGCGAACGGCCGCCCGCGCTCCGCCAGCGCCTGCACGGCGATCTCCGGGTTCCCCAGGTGGGCGCTCACGATGATCACCGGCCGATCGCCTTTCAACACCTCGAGACGCTCGTTGTGCACAATGTCCAGCGCCCGCGCCTCCAGCGTCGCCGGGTCCATCCCCGGCAGCGATGCCATGTCGGCGTAGTACCGCGCCACGTTGCGGAACACCTGCAGCGACGCCCGCCTTGCCATCCCCTCGTGGCCGTCGAAGGCCGGCGCCAGGTTGCGTATGATTCGCGCGCGGCCCCGCCGCTGGATGGCCCACGCAAGGGTGCCCAGCACCCAGGCAAGGCCGTAGAACGGAGCCGGGAACCGGCTGGCAAGCGGCACCGTCGCGCCCAACAGGATCGCTTTCCACATCGGCTTCTATTCTCCGCTGGCCTGCGGCCACATGTGCCGGAACATGTACCACTGCGCCGGGCGCCGCCTGATGATCCGCTCGTGCGCCGTGAAGATCGCCTGCATCAGCTCGCGCGGCGCATCCTCACTTTGCGGATCACCGGGCATCGCGACGTCGAAGTCTGCCCACATCGCGAATTCGGGCTTCCCCGGGCGCTTGCGGTAGCATGCCGCGGCGACCACGTGAGCACCGGTGCGCAACGCCATCCGCGCGGCGCCGTCCGGCACCCACGTCTGCCTGCCAAAGAACTGCACCGGCACCCCTTCCCCCGGTGTGGGCCGGTCCACGATGATGGCCAGGAAGCGGCCGTGCTTCAACGCCCGGTACATGCCGAAACCGCCCCCGTCCATCGGGATGATTTCCATCCCCAGCCGCTCCCGCGCTCCGAAAATGGCGTCATCCAGCTTGTGGTGCCCAAGCGACTCACCGACCGCGCTCAGCGGAAGTCCGCGCTGCGTGGCCGCGGCAGCGCCCGCGTCCCAGTTGCCGAAGTGCATCCCGGCGACGACAACCCCCGTGCCGTCCGCATTCAACTTCGCCAGCCGCATGAACACGCCGTCGTCATCCGTTACCAGCCCCGCCACTTCCTCCGCCGTCTCCGCCGGGAACCGCCCGAAGTCCACCAGGTAACGCCCGTAGTTCACAAACGAGAGCCGCGCCGCCTTCCGGACCGCGGATTCGCTCGCGCTGTTGCCCAGCACGGTGCGGAAATTGCGAACCGCTGCCCGCCGTCCCCGCGGCCACAGCACGAAGGCTAGCTGGCCCACCAGCTTCGCCAGCGCGTAGGAAACGCGCCGGGGCAGCGCGCGCGCCGCGCCGGATAAGGCAAGCCATGCCCAGTACATCGCCATGCGTTGCTGGTGCTCCTGTCCGCCGCCGCGCCGCTCTCCGCGCTTCGAGAGGAAGGCTCGCGGCACTTGTGCGCCGGCATTTCACCCGCGCGGCCCCTGAAGGCCATAGTATCGGGATGGCGATGCTGCGGGCCAAAGAAGGCTTTGTAGCCGCGTGGTGCCCATGCCCCGCCGCTGCTATCGTCGTCCCTGAGAATCCCCTCGGAGCACTGCCCTGGACATGACCGCCGCTGATGCCGCCGCACGAACCGACCGGGGCCTGCGCAGGCCGGGAAACGAAGATGCCGCGGCAGCCGTTGTGCACCCCTCAGGCGCCGCTGTCCTGTTGCTCGTCGCCGACGGCGTGGGCGGCCTCAAAGACGGCGCCTACGCCTCCAACCTTGCTGTCGACGCCGCCAGCGACGCCTTCCGCGGCGCCGAAAGCGGCTTCGTCGACCAGGTGGACGCCGCGCTCGTCCAGGTCAACGAACAGCTTTACGAACGTTCCGGTGGCGACGACTCCCGCCTGTCGGGCACCACCATCGTTGCGCTCATCCTGGAAAGCGATAAGGCTACCGTGCTCTATGCCGGCGACTCCCGTGCCTACCGCTGGCGCGCCGGGGCCATCGAACCCCTCACCCGGGACCACTCCTGGGTCGTCGAGCAGGTCGACGCCGGCCTCATGTCCCCGGAAGAAGCCGAGTATGCACCCCAGCGCAACGTCATCACCCGCTGCATCGGAGTCGAATCCCGCATCGAGCTCGACCGGCGCGACGCCGGACCCGTGCAGCCGGGCGATATCCTGCTGCTTTCGACCGATGGCCTCCACGGCGTCGTCACCGATGACGAGATGGCCAGCCTGCTGTCTCGCGCCGGCACGGCCGAGGAAGCCTGCGGCCTGCTCGTGGACCGCGCGAACAGCGCCGGCGGCCCCGACAACATCGGCGTCGCGGTAGCCCGCATCCCCGCGTGACCGCGCTTTACGGTCTGTTTGCCGAATCCGACACATCTCCTTGCAAAACGCGGCTAACGAAATGCGAGCCTCGGGTCGATGGTATGAGTATGGAACTGGATGCCGCCCCCGGCGCCTCGGTGTTTCTTATTATCAGTGGCCGCGCAGCCCCGCTGGTGTTCAATGGCACGCTGGTCAACGTCGACGGTGGCCGCATCGTCGTCGACCTGGAGGACCCGTCATCCTGCACCCCCCAGGAACCCGAGGCCGACGACCTGGTGCCCGTTTCCCTGGCCGACCGGCGCGGTGTCGCACGCTATCCAACCTGGCTCGACGCCACCATCTACTCCGGCAGCTATCCGAGCGGCCACCCCGCGGTCGTCACCGACCTGTCAATGGACGGCGCATCAGTCGAGGTCGACGAGTGGAACGGCGACCCCTTCTACCGGCTCGTCCTCGACATTAATGGTGAGACGCTCCAGATCGAGTGCGAGTGCGTCCACTACGAATCCACCTGGCGCGGCGTACTCCTGCATACGCGCTTTGTCTTGCTGAGCCGGGAACAGCATGAAGTCCTGGAAGCCGTCGTCGCGGCGTTGCGCAGCGTCTTCGGCCAGGCGCAGGTCAACCTGATTCGCCAGCACTCCGGCCCATCCGTCCGTTGATTCAGAAATGCCTGGCGCCCTCGGTAGGATTCGAACCCACGACCCGCCGGGTAGAAGCCGGCTGCTCTGTCCACTGAGCTACGAGGGCCCCCTCTTCCGATTGTACTAACCACGCACATTTCGCCCGCGCGGCTTGCGGCCGGACGGCCCATGCGCCACCATGCGCCACGATGAAGGTCTCTGCAAGTGTCCGCGCCGTCCAGGTGCCAGAAGACAACCCGATGAACCCGGAGTGCACCACCATCTACATCGTGGGCAAAGAACAGGTGCTCACCATCGACTCCGGCTACGCCATCGACCGCTATCGCTGGTTCTTGAAAGGCTACCTGGCCGCCGCCGAACAGGCGGAAATCGCCATGGCCGCCATCACCCACCACCATTATGACCACAGCGGCAACCTCAAATGGGCCGTCCAGGAACTCGACGCCGACGTGCTCGTGTCAAAAGACGCGGTGCCGCTGCTCAAAGGCCGCCTGCCCCGCAATCGCGTCGAACGCCTCGAACCCGGCAAGCCGCTGAAGCTCGAAGGCGGCCCCACCGTCCACGTGCTCAAAACGCCCGGCCACTCCGTCGACTCCCTTTGCTACTACATCGAAGAAGAAGGGGTCCTGTTTACGGGCGATACGATGCTCGGTTCCACCACCACTACCGTGCACAACCTGGGCGACTACCGGCGCAGCCTGGAACAACTCCTGGAGCTGCCGAACCTGAAGGTCATCTGCCCCGGCCACGGCCCGCTCGTCCACGACCCGCGCGAGCGCCTGCAAACCTACATCGAGCACCGCAACATGCGCGAGCGCCAGATTCTTGAAGTGCTCCAGCGCAAGGGCCTCACAACGAGCTGGGACATCATGCTCGAACTCTACCCCGATATCGACACCCGCCTGCGCCGTGCCGCCGACAACAACGTCCGCTCCCACCTGACCGAGCTCGCCGAACAGGGCCGCATCAAGGTTCATGAAGGCGTGCCAAAGAAGAAGCGCGGCCCGTCGCAGCGCGCCGTTGAGCACGCCCGCGAGCGCGAGCGCGTCATCAAGCGCGCCAAACGCTACGAAGAGCAGGCCCGCCGCGCTGAAGTGCGCGCCCAGGAAAATCCCCCGGCGGACGAATGGAAAGACCCCCCGCGCTACGAGCTGCAGGGCAGCGCGCGGGATTGAACGAGGTGGACTAATGCCCCGCATGAAGCAGGACATGCTCGACGGCTTCCTCCAGCAGCCTCACGTTGGCGTCATCGCCACGCTCCGCCGCGATGGCATGCCCTACACGGTGCCCGTCTGGTGGCTCTGGAAA
>SLAK01000263.1 GCA_007126855.1 Dehalococcoidia bacterium
GCGATGACGGGCTCGACTATGCGCCAGAGTTGCTCGGCTTCGTCGTCGCGCACGGACAGCGACTGCCCGCCCTCGAGTATTTCGAGCAGCACCCTGGCGTAGGCCGGCAGGCCGGCGGGGATGTCGCTGCTCATGGTGACTGCCGCCGGCGATTCCAGGGCGCGCGAGGTGCTGATGGTGTTGGCGAAGTGCAGCCGCGGCGGTTCGAGCTCGATGCGCAGCGCCGAGCCAGGGATGCTTTCGAAGCCGGACCTGCTGGCAAGCGAGCCCTGGCGGTAGGTCACTTTCGCCTCTTGGCGGGCGGCGCCCTGCGCCTTCCCGGTGCGGATAACGAAGGGCACGTCGCGCCAGCGGTCGTTGTCCACGTACAGCACCATTGCGACGAAGGTCTCCGATTCGTGGCCCGGGTCCACGCCCTCTTCATCGACGTAGGCCGGCACGCGGTGGCCGTTGATCTCGCCTTGGCCATAGCGTGCGCGCACCACGCGTTGCGGCACGTCCTCCTCCTTCAGCGGGCGGATGGCATTGAGCAGGCGGCACTTCGATTCGCGGAAGGCGTCGCGGTCGCCGCTGGCGGGCAGCTCCTGCGCGATCGCGGCGAGCACTTCCAGCAGGTGGTTCTGGACCATGTCGCGGAGCGCGCCCATGCCGTCGTAGTAGCCCGCGCGGCCTTCGAGGGCCACATGCTCATCCCAGGTGATGTCAACGCGCTCGATGTGGTCCCGGTTCCAGGTGGCTTCGAAGGGCCGGTTTGCGAAGCGGATCCCGGGGATTGCCTGCACGGCTGCCAGGCCCAGGAAGTGGTCGATGCGGAAGACATGCTCCTCCGGGAAGTGTTCGTGAAGCAGGGCGTTGAGCCGCTGCGCCGACTCCAGCCCCTCCCCAAAGGGCTTTTCGACGACGATCCGCGAGCCCTCCGGGAACACGCGGGCCACCGCTTCGATGGCAGGCTCGTACACCACCGGTGGCAACGCCAGGTAGGCGACCGCCGGGTCGTCCACGCCCTTCAGCGCTTCTTTTAGAGCTGCGTCGTCCGAGGCGTCGGCCTTTGCATAGGACAGACGCCGCACAAACTGTTCGATGGTTTGCGGTTGGAGCGCGCGGTCTTCTTCCAGTTCGGCGCCGGCGTCGCGCCGGAACCGCTCGGTGTCGTTGTCCTGGCGTGATAGCCCGATGACCTGGAAGTTGTCCGGCAGCAAGCCTTCCTGCATCAGCAGGGCGGCCGACGGCAGCAGGTAGCGAAAGCTCAGGTCGCCGGTCGCGCCGAAAAGGACGAGGGTGTTGTACATGTCAGCCATAGGGGACCAACCTTCCAGGCGAGCGTTGCCGCGCCGTATCAGTTCGGGATTTCGGCCAGCTGGACCTCTGCGGCGAACTGGTCGCCACCGCGCCAGGCCCGAACCTGGACGGTGTCGCCGGGCCCGTTGCCGATTATCGCCAGCGGCAGGTCGGAGCTGCGCCTGATCGCCACATCGTCAAGCTCCACGATAACGTCACCCGCTTCGAGGCCGGCATCGGCCGCCGGGGTGCCGGGGCCCACTGCTTCGATGCGGACGCCTTCGTCCACAGCCAGGCCGAACTGCTGCGCGAGCCCGGGCGTGACATCCTGGAAGGCGATGCCGATAAACCCGCGCCTGACCCTGCCCATCTCCAGCAGCTCATTTGCCACTGCCACCGTCGTCTCGATGCTGACGGCGAAGCCGATCGCTTCCGCCCGGAGCGCCTGGGCCGTGTTCACCCCGATGACTTCGCCATCCAGGTTGAGCAACGGCCCGCCGCTGTTGCCGGGGTTGATGGCGGCGTCGGTCTGCAGCGCGCCCAGGATGCCGGTCGCCGCTTCGATGATGCTGCGTTCCTTCGCGCTGACTACGCCGGAGGTGACGCTGGGCGACGCGCCGAGGTCGAGCGCATAGCCGATCGCCACGACCGGCTCGCCGATACGCGTGTCTTCCAGGCTGCCGTGTGGCAGCGGCGAAAGCGGCTCATGGTCGTCTTCAATGCGAAGCAGCGCAAGGTCGGTCTGCGGGTCGCGGCCGACGACCGAGGCCCTGAAGTTCCGCCCGTCCGGTGTCGTGATGACAATCGCGCCGGGTGAGCCGAGCCGCCCGCCCAGCATGATCACGTGGTTGTTCGTGATGATGTGCCCGTCATCGTCGTAGGCCCACCCGCTGCCGGAGCCCTCGCAGAGTTGCAGCGGACCGTCCGGCGGGCAGTTCACGCCGATGCGCACGACGGAGTCCATGGCTTCCTCGGCCACGTCGGCCACAGCAGCGCCGGGAGATGCGCTGTTGTTCGAGTTACACGCGGCCGCGGTGGCCAGCGCGAAGACCACGAGGACGGCAAGCACGGGGAATCGCCGCAGGTGTCGCATTCCCTATGGATACCACAACAGAGGCCGGGTGCCCCTCACCTTCCGGCGTCCCGGCTTGCATTTCCGTTAAGAGCCTTTTTCGGCGCCGGCGCGGCGCAGCTCCTACGGGTCGATCAGAACACCGGGGTTCAGGATTGCCTTTGGGTCGACGGCTTTCTTTGCTGCGCGGAGCGCATCGGCGAAGAGGTCTGGGCGCTGCCGGTCGTACCACGGCCGGTGGTCGCGGCCGACAGCGTGGTGGTGGGTTACCGTGCCGCCGTTCGCCCAGACGGCTTCGAGCGCTGCCTGCTTCACCTCCCACCACATCTCGATCTCGCCGCCGCGCTTCCCCGGGCCCGCGTAGGTGTAGTAGGGCGCAGGGCCATCGGGGTAGACGTGAGTGAAGCGGCAGGTGAGTGTGCCTTCGCCGCACACGCGCTTGAGCGCGTCGTTCACCGCGGCGCGCACATTGCGGTCGAATTCAGGCCACCGGTCCCAGGTCATCGACGTCTCGAAGGTGTCGCCCACGGTGCCAAGCCCGGAGTTGATGTTCCGGGCATAGGGCGCGCGGATGAAGGCGTTGCGCCATGCGCCGACGGCGCCCTGGCGGCCGGCTTCGCCGGGAGCGCCCTGGTCGTCCTTGATGACGATCTCGTCTTCGGGGACGGTGCCGCCGGCCTCGCGCGCGATGCGCAGCGCCTGGTGGAGGAATTCGCCCTGCGGCAGGTCGCCGGATTCGAATCCGAGCACCAGGAGCGCGTAACTGCCGTCGGCGCCGGCGGCGTTCTGGGCCTCCTGCGGGTCGAGCAGCCGGCAGTTCGCGGGCCAGAGTTTGGATTGCACGATCGCCCGCGCGGCATCATAGCCGGACTCCCACGTGGGGAATCGCACGCCCGCCGATGCGCGGAAGACCGGCCGGGCCTGCACGCGCATCCATGCCTCGGTGATGATGCCCAGGATGCCCTCGCTGCCGATCGCCAGGCGGTCCGGGCTGGGGCCGGCGCCGCTGCCGGGCAGCCGCCGCGATTCCCAGGCGCCGCGCGGCGTGACCATGCGAACCGATTCGACAAAGTCGTCGATGTGTGTGTGATTGGTGGCGTAGTGACCGCCGGAGCGGGTCGCGATCCAGCCGCCCAGGGCGGACCATTCGAAGCTCTGGGGGTAGTGGCGCAGCGTGAGCCCGTGAGGCCGCAACTGCTCCTCGATCTCCGGGCCGAGAGCGCCAGCCTGGATGCGCGCGGCGCGGGAGGTGGCGTCGACCTCAAGCACGCGGTTCATCCGTTCGAGGTTGATGGAGACGGCCGCCGGCGAGTCGGCTGGCACGTCGAGGCCGCCTACCACCGACGAGCCGCCGCCCCACGGGATCGCCGTGTGGCCCTGCTGGTCGCACCATTCGAGCACGGCCACCACCTCCTCCTCGCTCCGCGGATAGGCGACCACGTCTGGCGGGTTGGCGAACTCGCGCCGGTAGGCACGGACCGAGTCGGCGAAGCTTTTGCCGTAGGTGTGGCGGGCGCGGTCGAAGGTCTCGGTGGTGCAGAAGCCGCGCAGCTTCTCGGGGACGGTGGCGCGGGGCGTGCGCAGCTCGATCTCCTCGATTTTCGGCGGAGGCACCGGCTCGATCGTGATGCCCCAGCGCTCGCCAGCCCGGCGTGCGGCTTCTTCCACCTGCGTCATGGTGGGTTCGTCGTCCTCGGTGCCCCATGCCCAGAAACTTCGTCGTGCCATCGCTCAGCCCTCCATCGCTGTCGAATCTTGCGAGCGCATCCTACGCCCTTCGCGCTGTTTCTGCGGAAGACGCAGGTCAGGCACAGCCGACAAGTCGCCGGCAGGCGTGAGCCCGGGTAACGGTGCTTTCACGCATCGTCCGTGCTGGTCGGCGACAATGAAGCGACCGCATGTTCATCGACCGGGCACGAAAGCGATGGCTTGTTCTCTTCTTCGCGGCGCTGCTGGCTGCCGCGGGTGTCGCCTGCGAGATCGTCGAGCAGCCGGTCAGGCCGCCCGATGACTTCCAAACGCCGGAGCTCACGCCGGATGACGCCGATCTCTACCGGCTCGAGCGCGAAGTCGAGGCGCGCATCAACGCTGTTCGCGAAGAACACGGGGAAGACGCGCTCGAGCCGAACGCGACGCTGGCGGCGGTGGCGCGCGAGTATAGCTGCCGCATGGGCACGGAGGGCTTCTTCGCCCATGAGAGCCCCGATGGCGACACCGTCGACGACCGGATCTTGCAGGCGGGCGTAGGCTTCCGGCGTGTCGGAGAGAACCTGGCGCAGCTTTCTGGTGCCGCGAACCCGGGCGAGTTCGTGGTCAACGGCTGGATGGAGAGCGAAGGCCACCGGGAGAACCTCTTGCGGCCGGAGTACACAGAAACCGGCGTCGGCGTTTGCCAGGTCGATGGTGCACTGTATTTCACCCAGATATTCCTGCTGCCGCCGTGAGCCGGGAAGGCAGAGCTTCTGTTAGCCTGATCGGGCGAACACCGCCGGCCGGATAAACGGCAAGCGCCGGACCTGCTGGCACGAGAGGAGCCGCCCGTGCGGAGTAGCGAGACCCCGTCCCCGGCAAGCCGGTTGGAAGCTTCTGGCGGGCCGCTGTGTATCTCGCTCGAATCCTTCTCGCCGCCGCCGGGATTCGACTTTGCCGTGTCCAGAGCCCTGCTCGAGCGCGTGGCCGCCGGGCATGAGCCCGACTCGCTTCGCATCTACCGCCCGGCGCCGATGGTGGCTTTCGGCCCTGCGGACTGCGTTTCGCCGGGCTATGACGCGGCTCGGTGCGCAGCCGAGGAGCACGGATTCGCCGCCATTGAACGCCTGGCCGGCGGGCGCGCGGCCGTCTACCACGAGGGCACGATCGCCTTTGCCTGGACCGTCCGCGAGGAGGATGCCCGCGCACGCGTCCTGGAGCGCTTTGCCCTGATTGCCGGCATCCTCGCTGAAGCGTTGCGCAACCTGGGTATCGATGCGCGCATTGGCGAGGTTCCCGGCGAATATTGTCCCGGCGCCTACAGCATCAATGCCCGCGGCGAGACCAAGATCGCCGGTGTCGGGCAGCGGATCGTCCGCGGCGCTGCGCACGTCGGCGGCGTGATCGTCGTTGATGGTGCCGAACGCGTCAGCCGCGTACTTGGCCCGGTGAACGAAGCGCTGGGCATCAAGTGGGACGCGCGGGCGGTTGGCAGCGTGGCAGACGAGCGCGCGAACGCGGACTGGGACGACGTCGTTGACACGATCTGGGGCGCATTCGCCGGGCGATACGAGCTTCTCCCGGCGCCGCTAAGCCCGGAGACGCTGGCGCGTGCGCGATCAATCGCTGGCCTTGACACGGGCACGGTGGCGCCGGCATGACAGGCGATGGCGCGGGACAAGAACCCCTGAAGCCGCTGCCGCTCCGGGAGCGGCACCTGGCCGCGGGCGCAAGGATGGCGCCCTTCGCGGGCTGGGAGATGCCGTTGCAGTACAGCGGCATCGTCGCCGAACACCGTGCAGTGCGAAATGCGGCCGGCATCTTCGACGTCTCGCATATGGGCCGCGTCTGGGTTCGCGGTCCGGACGCGGCCCGGCAGATCCGGTCGGCCACCACCTACGACGTGACGCGCATCGAGCCCGGCCGGACGCACTATTCCGTGTACTGCAACGAGCGCGGCGGCATCGAGGACGACATCATCGTGTTCCGTGTCGGCGCAGACCGCTGGCTCGTGGTGCACAACGCGGCCAACGCCGCATTCGGCGCAGACCGGCTGCGCGATGCAACGGGCGGGCAGGCTGAAGACGTTGGACAGCAGACGGTGATGCTGGCCGTGCAGGGCCCGGCGGCAGAGGAAGCCGTCACCAAAGTCATTGGGCCGGAATTCGCCGCGCTTGAGCCGCGTGCCTGCATCGAAGTCGAATGGCGCGGCGCGGCGCTGGTGCTTTCGCGCACCGGGTACACCGGTGAGGATGGCGCGGAGGTGGTTGCAGACGTGGAGCAAGGCGCGATGCTCTGGGACGCATTTGTCGAAGCCGGGGTTGTACCGGCAGGGCTCGGCGCGCGCGACACGTTGCGCCTGGAAGCGGCACTGCCCCTGCACGGCCACGACATGAC
>SLAK01000221.1 GCA_007126855.1 Dehalococcoidia bacterium
GAGGGGTCGCCGAGGCCGCGGCCGCCGCTGACCACCACGGGGGCGTCTTCGAGGCGGACGCCGGTGGCTTCCACCTTCTCGGTGGAGAGCACTTCGACCTTCGAGTCGCCGGCGGCGTCGATGGTCTTCACCTCGCCGGAGCGGCTGGTGTCGGGCTCGAGCGGATCGAAGGACTTGGCCTTGACGGTCGCGATCTGGAGCGGCTGCTTCCATGTGAGCTCGGCGCGGGCGTTGCCGCCGTAGCAGGCGCGCGTGGCCCGGAGCCGGCCGTCCTGGACCTGGAGGTCGACAGTCTCCATGCTGACCGCAGTCTTTTGGCCGAAAGCGAGCATGGGGCCGAGGTCGCGGCCGAGCTGGGTTTGCCCGAGCAGGACGATATCGGCGCCGGACTGCTCGATGGCGGCGCTCACGGGTTCGACGTAGAAGTCGGGGTAGCCGGACTGGAGGTTGTCCGCGGTGCCGGCGTAGACGGTATCGGCCCCGTGGGCGAAGAGGTCCTGGGCGTGCTGTTCGCCCGCGACGAAGGCGCTGACATCGCCGGCGCCCTGTTCGGAGAGCTTGCGGGCGGCGCCCAGCAGTTCATGGGAGATGGGTTGGAGTTCCCCATCGACAACTTCTGCGACAACGAGAATTCCTGCCATGCGGGGGCTCCTTAAATCAGCTTGGCTTCGCGGAGCTTCTTGACGAGGTTGGCCGCCTTTTCTTCGGGCGACTCGCCTTCGATGATCTCCACGTTGCTTTCGATCTTGGGGATATAGAGGGCTTCAAGCGGCAGGAGCCGGTTGGCCTCGCCGGTGTCGTCGGCGCCGAGGCCGAGGTCGCCGGCGCCCAACACCTGCACGGTCTTCTTTGCGGCCATCATGATCTGGCGGAGCTGCGGGTAGCGCGGTTCGCCGAACTCGTTGGAGACGGAGACCACCGCGGGCAGCGGCGTCTTGACCTTCTGGAAGCCGTCGTCGAGGACGCGCTCGACGGCCAGGGCGTCGCCGTCCTTTTCAATAGCCTTGGCGACGGTGACGCAGGGGATGCCGAGTTCCTGGGCGATGCCGAAGGGCACGACGCCCATGTCCCAGTCGGCGGCGGCGCGGCCGGTGAGGACGAGGTCGTATTCGCCGATGTTCTGGATGGCCTTTGCGAGCGCGGTGGCGGTCTGGAAGTTATCCATGCCGTCGAAGGCGGGGTCGCTGAGGAGCACGCCTTCATCGCAGCCCATGGCGAGCGCGTGCTTGATGGCGTCGCGGGCGCTATCGGCGCCAAGGCTGACGACGGTGACCTTGCCGCCGCCGGCTGCGTCGCGGAGGCGCAGGGCGGCTTCTGTGGCCTGGGGGTCGTAAGGGTTGACGACGGGCGCCACGCCCTGGGCTGGGATGACCTTCTTGGCTGCCTCGTCGACCTTGAACGAGGACGCCGGGGTCTCCGGGTCGGGGATTTGCTTGACGCAGACGATGATGTTCACGCGGTCAATCGACCTCCTGGGATGACACCGGGGCAGAGCCGCCGGGGTGATGCGAGATGGTTATGGGCGGAGGATAACCTGAAGGATGGTATCACAGAAGGGCACTTTGTGAACTTGGGCACGAAGGGCTTTCCCTATCCAAAGGGCCGCGATTTTGGGGGCGGTTGGGCGGGGTGGGGGCCGGAATGCCGGCGTATTCGCACATACCCCGCGGGCACAGGGGCCCGCGGCTACCGGGAGGCGGCGTGCTGCGCCGCGATGCGCCCGAAGACGGCGCCGCGGATGACGGAGCTGGCGCCGGGATAGTTGTAGTAGAAGAACTCGCCCATGGGTTCGCCGGCGGCGTAGAGGCCTCCCATCACCTGCTCGCGCGTATCGATGACGCGGGCGGAGGCGTCGCACTTGAGGCCGCCGAAGGTGAAGGTGATGCCACCGGTGACGGGGATGGCGACATAGGGCGGCTGATCTAAAGGTAGGGCCCAGTTGCTCTTCGGCGGCGTGATGCCGGTGGCGGCCTTGCCGTCGAGCACGTCCAGGTTGTAGTCGCCGGGCTGCACCGCGTTGTTGAAGCCGGTGATAGTCTCGACCAGGTTCTCCGGCGGGACGTCGATCACGGAGGCGAGCTCGGTGAGGGACCCGGCTTCGAAAGGCGGGCCGACGGGGCGCCAGGCGCGGGCGAACTCCTCGCGCTGGTAGGCGCGCTGGTCGAAGATGCACCAGGCTTCGCCGCCGGCTTCTTCGATGATGCGCTTGCTGAACTTCACGTAGGTGTGGTCGCGGAAGTCTTCGCCTTCGTCGATGAAGCGGTAACCCTGGCGGTCGACAAAGATGCCCATCTGGTAGTTGTAGAGGGCGGTGACGCCGCATTCGACGCGAGGGGAGCGGGCGTCGAGGACGGCGGAATGGTAGTCGCCCCACTGGCCGGCGGGCTGGGCGCCAGCGTCGATGGCCATGCGAAGGCCTTCGCCGGTGTTGAAGCGGCTGCCGCGCAGGATCAGGTTATCGGCGAAGCGGCCCAGGTAGCGCACGCGCATTTCGATGTTGGCCTGGAAGCCGCCGCAGGCCAGGATTACGCCCTTCGCCGCCATGATGTCGACGACGCCTTCGGGCGAATGGCAGCGGACGCCGGCGATGCGGCGGGCATCGTCAACGATGAGGTCGACCGCGCCGGTTTCGTAGGAGACGGGGACGCCGGCGCCTTCGAGCCGTCGGTAGAGCAGGTCGACGAGGCCCTGGCCGCCGGCCTTGGGGCTGCGGCGGTAGCCGGCGGTGTGGGGGTAGCCGGCTTCCCATTCGAGGCCGAGGCCGGTGAGCCATTCGGCGGTCTGACGGGCGTTGTCGCAGAGGGTGCGGATGAGGTCGGGGTTGGCGCGGCCGCGGGAGATGCGCATGAGGTCGCGGTACATGTCGTCGGCGGAGTAGTCGCGGGGGCCGAATTCGTCGGCTTCGTGGGGGAAGCGCATCTGGGCATCGGCGAAGCGCGTGTTGCCGCCGCGGTTGGGAAGCGGCGCCTTTTCGAGCAGCACAGCGGAGGCGCCGGCTTCATGCGCACTGAGTGCCGCGGATAGCCCCGCGATGCCGCCGCCGACGACGGCGATGTCGAACTCATAAGTGGCGGACGCGCCGGGGGCGCCTGGAGGGACTGGCATGTTGGGGGATTGTCGATTGTCGATTGGCGATTGTCGAGCGGGGGAAGGAGTCGCGAGTGTCGAATGTCGAGTTACGCCCGGAGGGTCCTGATCGCGCGCAGAGCAGGCTGATAGCTGTGCGCGCGACTGTTGCGCTGTACCCGGTTGTTCAGCATTCGACGCTCGACATTCGTCATTCGACGCTTGGATAGGCTTCGTCGAAGTAGTCCCAGATGTTGGCCATCATTGTCTGGGCCAGGTGGATCTGGCTGAGCTTGTAGGGGTTGTACTGGGAATAGAAGCTGACGGCGTAGGCGTGTTCTTCGCCGCCGCGCTCGAAGCGGACGATGCCGATGTCGTTGTCGATGTAGCCGCTGCTGCTGGGGAAGAAGCCGTTCTTGTGGCTGACGGTGACGTCGGCGGGGACGCCGGAGGCGGTCAGGTAGTTGAGCCCGATGGTGACGTTGCTCATGGCATCAAGGACGAAGGCGGTGTGCTCTTCGTCGAGCAGTTCGCTGTGGTAGAGGAGTCCGAGGGCACGGTTCGTGTCGAGGGCGGTGACCCAGTTGTTGGCATCGACGCCGCGGCTGATGTGGCCGTAGCCGGGCGGGTGGTTGATAAGCGAGCCGTCGAGCTCGAGTTCTTCGAGGAGCGCGGCGACGCGGCGGACGCCTTCGAGCGTTTCGCTGCCGCCGGCGACGCCGTAGAGCAGCATGGCGGTGTAGGCGTTGGAGCTCCAGGTCGTGGCGCGAACCAGGCTTTCGATGTCGGCCAGTTCGAGTTCGCCGTCCTGGGCCATGCGCACGGTTTCGATGATGACGAAGAGGTTCATGACGCAGCCGCTGAGGTGGGGGCGGTCGCCGTTGACGTGGATGGTGTGGCCGGTCTGCAGGTCGGTGACGGCGACGGCGATCTCGGCCGCGTGGGGGTGGGCGGCGATCTGCTCTTCGAGAGTGGCCTGGAGGTCGAGGAAGGCCTGCGGGGGTGGTTCGGGTGTTGGCTCGGGCGTTGGTGTTGGCGTCGGGGTTGGTTCCGGCGTCGGTGTCGGCGACGGCGATGGCGACGGGGATGGCGATGGCGTCGCGGGGGGCGGCGTTGCCGTTTCGTGGCTGCTGCCAGGTGTCGGCGTGGGATCGTCTGGCGTTGCGCTGGAACTGCAGCTCGATAGGAGCGCGGCGAGCGTGGCTGTAAGCACCGCCAACCCGATGAGCAGCCTCTTCAGGAACGAAGGATGCAAGTGGCGCAGACGGGGGAGGATCGCAGGCATCGCACTAACCATTACAGGGTCATGGCTGGAACTCTAGTAAGGGTCAAAGGGCCAAACCCTACCCGATGGTAAAGATGCCGTCCTGAAATGCTCAGCGCCGCGCGTGGCCGGATTCCGTTGCGGGGGCGCCTGGTGTCTCCGCGTGCGCGGACTCGGGCTGGCCGAAGGATGTGCGGATGGCGGCGAGGCGGCGCCCCCAGACGAGCAGCGCGAGCACGCTGAGCGACAGCACGATGGCGCCGAGCACGAAGAGGCCCGGGCGCACGCCGATGCTGGACACCAGCACGCCGGCGAGAATTGACCCGACGGGGATGAGCCCGCGGTCCAGGCTGAGCAGGGACATGACACGGCCGTGCATCTCGGGGGAGCTGTTGTCGAGCAGGATGCTATTGGTGAAGGCCATGTAGGTGACGGTCATGCTGCCGGCGACGGCGAGCAGCAGCGCCGTGCCCCAGACCGTGGACTGGAGTGAAATGAGGATGAGCGCCGCCCCGAGCACGATCATATTGATCATGAGCTGGAGCCCGGGGCGGCGGACGCTGCCGCGCGTGGCGATGACGAGCGAACCGAGGACCGCACCGGCGCCGGTCGCGCCCGCCAGGAAGCCGACGCCGGAATCGCCCAGCTCCAGCGTGCGCGTCGCCAGCAGAGGCACGAACACCTGTTGAAAGGGAAAGGCGAAGATGAAAAGGATCAGCGCGAGCACGGTGACGATGCCCAGGTTTGGCCGGGCGCGGATGTAGCGGAAGCCTTCGGCAAGGTCGGCGGCGATGCTTTGCTGCTTGCGCGGCGGGCCTTCGCGCGGCGGAAGGCGCAGCATGAGCGTGGTCACGGTGACGTAGACGTAGACGCCGGCGGTGACCAGGTAGACGCCGCCGGCGCTGAAGGGGATGAGCAGCACGCCGGCCAGCGCGCCGCCGCCGATGCGCATGAGGCTGACGGCGGTGGAGTTGAGCGCGACGGCGTTGAGCAGGTCTTCGCGGCCGACGGTCATGGGGATGAGCGACTGGCGGACCGGCTGGTTGAAGGCCATGGCGGTGCCCGCAACGAACGCGGTGGCGAAGACGTGCCAGGCTTCGACGAAGCCGGCGACCACGGCAATGCCCAGGAAGAGGTGGGTGCTGAGCGTGACGCACTGGGTTCCCAGGAGCAGCTTCTTGCGGTCGGTGCGGTCGGCGATGGCGCCGGCGAGCAGACCGAAGAGCAGGATGGGAAGCAGCCGGACGGCGATAACCAGCGAAAGCGCCAGCGCCGAACCGGTGAGCTGGAGGATGAGCACGGCGCGGGCCACCTGGTCCATCCAGAGCGCGCCTGCGTGGCCGACCTGGCCCATCCAGAGATAGCGGAAGTTGCGGTGGCGGAGCGCGCGGAAGGTCTGCACCTTGCGCAAACCGTTCACGATGCCCATCCCGGCAATGCTACCCCTTACGCAAAGGTAAGGGCGAATGACGCGGATCAGCAAACGGGCGGGCCAGGTGGTGACTCTCCGGATTAGCCGCTAGGCAGGCATTCGTTAGGATGCCTGCAATGGCCGGCGCCGACGGCGAGCCGCGTACCGCGATCCCCATCGGGGGCGGGCTGGCTGTCGCCGCGGCGATCGTGGCCTTTGGGTTCATCGGCAGCCGCGTGCTGGGCGTGGTGCGGACGGCGGCCATCGCCGATGCGTTCGGGGCCGAGCCGGAGCTGGACGCCTGGCGTGTGGCCTTCCAGGTGCCGGACCTGATCTTCCAGGTGCTCGCCGGCGCGACGATGGCGAGCGCCTTCATCCCGGTTTTCGCACGGCTCTACCGGAACGAGAGCGCGGAGCGTGCCTGGCGGCTGGCCAGTTCAGTGCTGACGCTGGTGGCGCTGGCGACGGCCGTCCTCTGCGCGTTCGCCTTCGTGCTGGCGCCGTACATCGTGCCGATCATGGCGCCGGGGCTGGGCGACGATATCGGCCAGCGCGACGAGCTGGTCGACCGGGCGGTGTTCCTGACGCGGATAATGCTGCTCTCGCCGCTGTTCTTCGCGGTGAGCGGCATGTTCACCGGCATCCTGAACGCGCGCTACCACTTCTTCCTGCC
>SLAK01000185.1 GCA_007126855.1 Dehalococcoidia bacterium
AGACCCGGCGCTCGTCGTCGGGGAGCGCGTCGAGCTCGAGGCCGCGCGCGAGGCGGACCTCGAGCTCCCCGCCATCGCCGAGCAGGAGCAGGAGCCCCCGGTCGGCGCCGGTGATCCGGATCATCGCGTCGAGCGCCGACCCGAGCACCTCATCGAAGCTGTCGATCTGCTTTGCCCATCTTGACACGGTCGCGGCTTGGGTGGCGGAAGGCGTGCGGGCGGCGGGTGGCCTGCCCTTCGAGATCCGGACAACGGCGCCAAGCGACTTCGTCACCGGCGGCGGGTATCTCGACACGGCCGACGGCGCCGGCAGCTATGCGCCGGGCAATCGCACCGATGTGAACCTCAATGTGCACTGGGGCATGCCGGGGTTCCACTCGCTGTTCGGCCAGTCGCGGCTGCGCTTCAGCTCCGGCGGGACCAACTATGAGATCGATGCGATCAGCTACGACTCGCTTGGCGTGCTTGCAGGTGACAACCACGGGCAGGGCATCGCGCAGGTGGAAGCGCGCGCGAAGCTTATCGATCGCGACCACCCGGGCCGGACTATCACCCTCCGCCCCGACGTGCGCCTGCAGCTCCGGGTGACCGACCTGGGCGAGACCGGCAGCGTCGGTTTCGCCCTCTGGGATGACAATGGCCGCCTCCTCGCAGCGAGCGGCTGGGACATAGACCAACCGCCGCATATCCCGGAGGTGTTGCACGGCGGCGGCAATTCGCAGGTCCACATCTTCGAAGAGCCGCCGGGTGAGGATGCCGACTGACAACGCCATCGGCAGCGGCGGCCCTGGACGGTCGCCGCTGCCGGGCCGGCGCAACGACAGCTACCTGAACGAATTGCCGCCCTTCCCCTCATCGGCGACCTGCTTCCCAACCCGTACCCGATGCAATCCGATGTGAGCGGTTTGGCAGGGGCGCTGTCTCCGTCCCGAGTCTCGCGAGCTCGTCGAAGGGCTCCTTGGCCGAGACGCATGCAAAGCTCGAATTTCGCGTCGCCGGGGGTTAGGACGGTATCCCTGCCGGCTTCGGGCTCGGTGGCAACGCATTGCTCGTGTGGTAGAGTCTCCACACGGGCACACTACCCTGCCCAGGGCAGTCCCATATGGCCACGCTTCCCAGCGGGACGGTGACGTTCCTGTTCACCGACATCGAAGCGAGTACGCCGCTTGCTGCGGTGCTGGGCGAAAGCTACGGCGAGGCGCTCGACCAGCACTTCGCCATCCTCCGTGACGCGATCCGGGCGCACAGCGGCTGGGAGTTCGGTACCGAGGGCGATTCCATCTCCGTAGCCTTCGAGCGGGCGCGCGACGCCATCGGCGCCGCGATAGCGGCGCAGCGAGCGCTCACCACCCACCAATGGCCGGACGAGGGAACGATTCGGGTGCGAATGGGCATCCACACCGGCGAGCCCATCGTGCGGCCGGACAACTACGACGGCATCGAGGTGATACGGGCTTCCCGAATCCGCGACGCCGCACACGGCTCGCAAATACTCCTGTCGCAAGCGACAGCTGACCTCGTCGCCGGCATCGTGCCCGAAGGGGCCGGATTGCAGGATCTCGGCGAGCACCGCCTTAAGGGCCTGCCCCGCACGGACCGCCTGTTCCAGCTCGACGTTCCCGGCCTGCCGCGGGACTTTCCGCCGCCGCGCAGCCTGGACCACTACATTAACAACCTTCCCCCGAGGCACCACGCCCTGCTCGGGCGCGAGACCGAACTGGAGAGAGCACTCGGGTTCGTCACCGGTGGGGTGCCGGTGGTCACGGTCACCGGACCGGGGGGCGTCGGCAAGACCGCCCTTGCCATCGAGGTCGCCGACAAGGCACGAAGCTCGTTCCACAACGGGGCATGCTTCATTGATGTCGCCCCGGTAGCCGACCCGGCCCTGCTGCCGGACGCCGTCGGGCGCGCTCTCGGGTTCACCGGCGGCCCCGACGGCATCAACGCCGATGCGATTGTGCGCTACCTTGGCGACCGACGCCTTCTGCTGGTCCTCGACAACTTCGAGCATGTCATCGAGGCAGCTCCGCTCCTTGCCAGGATCGCGGAGGAATGCCCGGGCACCCGGCTGTTGGTAACGAGCCGCGAGAGGCTCAACCTGGACATGGAACAGCTCCTGCCCCTCGTCGGACTTGACACCCCGCCTGCGCAATATGCGGACGAGAAGCTGCTACGCGAGAGCCCGGCGGTGCAACTGTTCCTCGACCGGGCGAGGGCCGTCGATCCCGCGTTTGAGCCGTCCCTCCGCGAGTTGCAAGCGATCGCGGAGATTGCAGCTCGCCTCGACGGACTTCCCCTGGCCATCCAGCTCGCGGCTGCCCGCTCCCGGGCCCTGCGCCCCCTGGCCATGCTGCCCCGGATGGAACAGCGGCTCGGCCTGCTCACGGGTGGCGCACGTGGCAGCCCGGAGCGGCACCTGACGCTGCGACGCGCCATTGCCTGGAGTTACGACCTCCTGGAGCCGGAGGAACGGGCACTGCTGCGCGCGCTGTCGGTCTTCAGAAGCAGCTTCAGCCTCAATGCTGCCGAAGCTATGAGGGAGGCGATATGCGACGATCGTGTCGGGACGCTGGACGCTCTCGAGGCTCTTATCAATAAGAGCCTCCTGCGCCAGACCATGAGCGACACCGGGGAGCCACGCTTCGACCTGCTTGAGACGATCCGCGAGTTCGCCGGCCAACTGTGCGAGACGTTCGGCGAAAACTGGCCCGCCCGCGACATCATGCTCTCCTACTACCTTCGCCTCGCGCGCGAGCTGGACGCACGGCTCATCCATGGAAACCAGCCCGAAGCCCTCGCGCTTGCATCGCTGGAAATCGACAACATCCGGGTGACACTGGAACACGCGCTGGAAACCAACCCGCCGGCCGGGATGGAGATCGCCAGCATCATCAACGCGTTCTGGTACGAGCATAGCCACCGCGAGGGACGAGCCTGGCTCCTCCGCTTGTTGCGGGAGGCGCCTGAGTGCGATGAGGCCGTCCGCATGCGGGCCATCACGGTGGCGAACCGCCTCTCGAACACCCGCGCCGAGGTTGCCGAGCTCCTTTCGGAACTCGAACACTGCGTCCGCCGCTGCCGCGAAAATCGGCGACGGTTCTGGCTGGCAACGACGCTCAATAATCTGGCATACGCGCTCGTGATGCTTGACCGCCCGGATGAGGCGCTGCCCGTCTGCGAGGAAGCGGTTGAGATTGCGCGCGTCGTGGCCGGCCGCAGCGCGGCGGCCAGCACAGTCCTCGTAAGCAGCCTCGGAGTCCTCGCAGGCGCCAGGGCGATGCACGGCGACCTGGACGATGCGCGAGCGCTCGCGCTGGAATCGTATGAGGTTGCGCGTGGTCTTGGCGACGTACAGCAGATGGCCCTCGCGCTGGCGATGAGGGGACAGGTGGAGTACCACACTGGCCGCATCGAAGAGGCCTTCGCCTGCTACCACGAGGCGCTGGAGATTCACGAGCGCATCGGCGAAGGCTACGGCACCGTCGAGTGTCTCGCCGGCCTGGCGCGAGTGGAGCTCGAGAGGGGGAACTTCGTGGATGCGGAAACGTTCGCGCGGCGAGGCCTCGAAATGAGCGCAGCGAGACCGAACGCTTTCGAGGCTGCCTGGGCGCTGTCAACTGTCGCGCTGATCGAGGAACGGCGAGGCAGACCTGAACTGGCGGTCCAACTATTCGCTGCAGTGGAGGCAGTCGCCGGGGATTGGGGGCGCTTCCAGCATTCCCTCCACGCGGCTTCCAACCGCGCCGAGCTGGACGAGCTTCGTAGCGCGCTCGAGCCGGAGCGATTCGAGGCGGCATGGAGATCAGGACACAGCATGACCGTCCACCAGGCGCTTGAGTTCGCGATCTCGGGTTCCCGGGCGGGCGTATCATGAGCCCGGGGCGCGAACTGGTGAGGTCCCTGCAAGACGAGGCCACGGATTGGGCCGATGCGTTTGTACGTCGTCAGGCTGCCTCGCCTGAACAGGAGGCACTCCTGCTGCACGCCATCCACATCCAGCGTGTGGATTCAGGAGGGCCATCGCGAGCGCTCATCCAGCTCCCGTTGCTGGTGCACGGCTGTATCACCGGCAACATGCGGCCGGCGATCCCCATCGCCGCAGCAGGCCACTTCCTCGATCGCAGCATCGCCATCCTCGACGCATTCATGGATGGCGACCCGATGCCGGAGTGGACTGAGCGCGGACCGGGCGAGGCCCTTCTGGCCGCCACGACGGTGCTCGGAGCTTTCCCGCAGATCGCCCTCGCCGAATTGGAGCGACCGGGCGCAGAGGTACTGAACCTGCAACGCATCCTGGCAGTCGGCGGACTACGGGTCAGCCACGGCCAACAGCTCGACCTTAGCCTTCGTGGCAACGAATCACCGAATCCCGAGGACGCACTGGCGGCAGCCCGTGGCAAGACTGGCGAGATGATGGCCACGCTCGCTGAGCTGGCCGCACGGCTGGCCTGCGATGACGGCGCGAAGATCACCGCCTACGCCGCGATCGGCCGCGACTGGGGTACAGCCTGGCAGATCGACTCTGACCTGCGCGACCTTCTTGCCTCTGAACCCAGCCGCGACCTTATCAACGGAACTCGTACGCTGCCGATCTCCGTTCACATTGCGGATGCACACCAGTCGGACGAGGCTCGCCTCCCAAGAGCAACGACACCTGAGCAGCGGAGGAACGACGACGCCTGGAGGCGCGCTATCGCGTATTGCATTTCTGTCATCACAGAGTATTGTGACGAGGCGCGCAGCACTCTCCAGCGGCAGTCGCCCCTCCAGCCCGCCGCCGGGGAACTGGCGGAGCTCGTGGCCGGGCTTATTCCCTGGCCAGACATGAGAGGAGACCAACAGTCATGACTAAGCCGCTGAAGCAGTGTGTCCACGGCGAAACCAAGATAACGCTCTCTCCCTTGATGTTCGGCAACGCCAAGAAGTGGTTGCGGATGGGGACCGACAACGGACGGGATCAGCTGGCCAAGCAGTTGGTGCACAACGTCGTAAACGAAATCCCGCCATACACGGACGACGACGATCACACTGCCGTGTCGGCAGCGCATCAGCTTAATCAAGAGTTGCAATGGTATTCCGGAGAGGCGTACAAAGGCTTTGTCTGGAAGGCTTCACTCGAGTCCGCCATCAAATTCTACGTCGAAGAGGTCGGGGAGGGAGGCACGTGGACGTGGTGACCCTCAACCTCGCACGCGATCAGTCGTCCGCAGCATCCTGGTCCACTTTGGCCTGCGCACGCCATTCCTGCAGGCGCTGGTCAAGGGTGGCTTTCGATGGGACGTAGAACATCCCGGCTGCGGCGACCGTAACGAGCGGTTTGCCGTCCCCGTCCGACTCCGCGCTAAAGCTTGTGCCTCCCAGTGCGTCGGGATCTCTAAGCATTTCGAAGAGCTGGGCTGGGCGCGCCTGGAAGCTAACGAAGTTGAGTCCGACCGACGCGGTACTCGGACTGTGTTCACCGGCGGGATAACTGCGCTCGACGCGGTTGGGGTCGATTTCGAAGTACTCGTAGCCCTGGCGGAAAACGCGGGCCGGCTGACCAGCAACCGTCGCCTTACGTGCGAGGTCGATATGGCTTCCTTCGATGACATCGTCCGGGGTCTCACGTAGCGACTTGTCGTCAGAGTCGAGGATGGTCTCTCCCGCTGCAATGTCCGGATGCAGTGTGCCATCTTTCTTGATCGCCGCGCCGGTGGCCTTGTCCCGGCCGACCCACTTTTCCTGGTCCGCCTCAGCTTTCCTCCAGAGATGAAGGTTGACGCCGAGCCGCATGAAACAAAGAAAGGTACCCCCATCTCCATCGCCGAAGATGACGCTATGGCGGTCGGTGCGGGCGATGTTCGATACGCCCTCATGAAAATCTAGCCACCCCCTGGAGTCGGCGCGGCGCGATCCCCGGTAAGCTGCCGTGAGATAGACTTCGTGGCTATGTTCTGCGGCGAACCGCGCAGTCTCCTCCAGCACGCGAGCCACGGTGAACTCGTCCTCGCTGGTGACCTGGATGATGGCGTCGGCCGCGCCCGGGTTGGTGACCATGTCCTCCGCGAACGCCAGTCCCTTGTCGGCTCCGAGCAGGATCTTGCGCCGTTCGCCAGGTGAGGCGAACACATCGGCATCAGGCCACCGCTCGGTCACCCCGTCGAAGATCCTGGACGATGCTTCCCTGTTGAAACCGACGAGAACGTCAAAGAGGCCATTCTCGCCTTCGTTCTCCACTGAATCCCGCAGCTTGGCGTAAGCATCGAGCAACTCGACAATGCGAGTCAGCGCCGACGGCCGGTAGACTCGAGTGTTAACGAGCACGACCGCGAAGAACCTGGGCGCCTTCCCTTGCGGCCCGGGCTCGATATAGATCCCTCGCTGTTGCCAGTCGCGTTGC
>SLAK01000124.1 GCA_007126855.1 Dehalococcoidia bacterium
ATGAGCGCGTCGAGAAGCTGGAGGTTGGTCGTTGGCTGGCGGTGGGCCCCCGGAGCGCCGCCTACGACACGCAGGCGGCCATCGTCCGCATTCGTGGCGAGATAGCAGTGCAGCGTATGCATCGGCCGCTTTCCCGGCGCGATGTCGTTCGGGTGGCCTTCCTGCAGCGTGAAGCCGAAGGCGCGGTTGTTGAACAGCACGCCGGCTTCCGCCGCCCAGAGCGCGCTTCCCCAGGGCGCGAAGACGGACTGGATGAAGGACACCGCGTTGCCGTCGCGGTCGATCGCGAGCAGGTAGGTGGTGTCGCCGTCGGCGCGTACTGCGGTGCGAGGCTGTGCCGCTCGGGTGGCTTCCTTCAGAAGCGCGTGGGCATCGAATCCGGTGCTGTCCGGGTCGCCGGCGTGGGTGTTCACGGTGGCGAAGGCGCTTTCCAGGGCCTCGAACTGCGCGGCCGGGATGCTGCCCGCTCCGTCGGTGAGCCTTCGCTCGAAGTCTTGCAACGCGAGGGCGAGCACCAGGCCGCGCGACTGCGGTGGCTGCGTATACACGTGCGTCCCCTGGAAGGGCACACGCAATGGCTCCACCCAGCGCGCCGGGGAGCGCCAGTCTTCCCTCTGGTGCGCGCCGCCGTCCTCGCGCAGGGTTGCCAGGCAGGCGCGCGCGACATCGCCGGAATAGAAGCCATCCGCGCCGCCGTGGGCGATGGCTTCAAGCGTGCGGGCGAGCGCCGGTTGTACCACGCGCTGGCCGCCGTCGCCGGTGACGTGGCCGAAGGTGGCCGTGAAGTACTCGCTCGGCATCCCGCGCTCCGGCCAATAGCCGACGGCACGGGCCAGGCCACGCGTGGCGGGGAACCCGTCGCGGGCGAGGGCAACGGCCTCGGTGAACAGCGACTTCCAGGGCAGGCGGCCCTGTTCCCGGTGGAGCTCCCACCATCCGCCCACACAGCCAGGAACGGTCACCGCCGTTGCGCCCTCTTCCGGGAGCGCCCCGCGCGCTCTAACTGCCTGGACGTCGTATGCAGCCGGCGCTGGCCCGGAACTGTTCAGCGCGGCCACCGAGCGGTCGGCGGCGCGGTAGGTCAGCGCGAAGGCGTCGCCGCCCAGGTGAGAGTAGTGCGGCTGGACCACGGTCATCACTGCGGCCATGGCGACGACCATGTCTGCCGCGCTACCGCCTTCGAGCATCACGCGGTAGCCCGCGCCCGTTGCCAGCGTGTGGTCCGCCGCCACACAGCCGTTGGGTCCCTGCGCGCTCCCGCGGTGGGGAAAGGCTTCGCTCAGCTCGACGCGTTGCTGTTCAGCCAATCGAACACCTCCGCGCCATGCTCATCGGGCTTCACCTTCGGCCAGGTCTTCGCGATGTTGCCCTCGGGGTCGATGATGAAGGTCGAGCGGATGATGCCCTCATATTCGCGGCCGTACATGCGTTTCGTGCCCCATGCGCCGTATGCGCGCGCGATAGCGTGGTCCGCGTCGACCAGTAGCGGGAATGGCAGCTCGTGCTTGCGCGCGAACTTCGCGTGCGAAGTTTCGGTGCCGCCGCTGACACCGAGCACCACGGCGCCCGTCGCCTGGATGGCGGCGTAGTGGTCGCGGAAACTGCAGGCCTCTCGCGTGCAGCCCGGCGTATCGTCTTTCGGGTAGAAAAAGAGCACGACCCACTTCCCGCGCAGGTCCTGGAGCCGCACTGTGTTCCCGTCCGCGTCGGGCGCGGCGAAGTCCGGCGCCGCTGTCCCGCTCACTGGCATCGTCTGGGTCATCTGCCTTTCCTTTCCTGGGCCTGCCCTATCCGGCGATGTCGCGCGCGAGTTGGAGGAGTCCGTAATCCGTGGCTGGCGGGCCGTGCTCCACCACTTCCTTGAGCGGCACTTCCACCGGCAGGGCCCCCTGGATGCCGATCATAATCCCCGACCGGCCGTCGACCAGCGCCTGGATCGCCAGCGCGCCGGATTGCGACGCGATGACCCGATCGCGCGCGGTGGGTGCGCCGCCGCGCTGGATGTGGCCGAGCACGACGACGCGGTGGGGGTAGGGCATCATCTTGTTCACACGGTCGGCCACACCGAAGGCGCCACCGGCCTCATCGCCTTCGGCCACGACGATGATGTGCGAGCGCTTGCCGCGCGCACGGGCGGCCTCGATGCGGTTCACCAGGCGGTCGATGTCGCTGTGCGATTCGGGCACGAGCACGCCGACCGCGCCCGTCGCCACGGCCGTCTGGATGGCGATAGCGCCGGAATGGCGGCCCATCACCTCCACGAAGAACATCATGCCGGTGGACTCGCTGGTATCCCGTACCTGGTCGATGGCGCGCATGGCGCTGTTGACGGCGGTATCGAAGCCGAGTGTTTCCTCCGTGCCCCAGACATCGTTGTCGATGGTGCCAGGGATGCCGACGACATCGATGCCGTGCTCATCGCTCAGCGCCAGGGCGCCTTTGAAGCTGCCGTCGCCGCCGATAATGATGAGGCCGTCGACCTTATCGTTGCGGAGCGTCTCGGCGGCCTTCGCGCGACCCTCGGGTTCGCGGAATTCGGGGCAGCGGGATGTGCCGAGGACGGTGCCGCCGCGCTGGATGATGTTGCCAACACTGCGGTCGCCGAGGTCGGTACTCTGGCCGAAAACGAGGCCGTTGTAGCCATCCTGGTAGCCGATCACTTCGATGCCGCGACTGCTTGCCGACCGTTCCGCCGCGCGGATGGCCGCATTCATGCCCGGCGAATCACCGCCACTGGTCAAGATTCCGAGTCGCCGCACCATGGGCTGGATGTCCCTCCGCCGTCACGAAAGTCCCGCCCGTTTCCGGGCGGCTGGCGACCAGTTTGCCCTATTCACGCGAGGAATGCCCCCGCGCGGCTCAGTGCGAGCGGTGACCGTTGCGCTTTACGCACATGTGCCCGCCCGGGTCCATCGGCGCCGAGCAGAGCGGGCAGGGTTTTCTTCCCGCCGCGACAACCTCGCGGATCTCCTGCGCCAGTTCGTAGCCCTGCTCGAACGAAAAGGCGCCGCGCACCTCGTGGCTGTCCGGATCGTCCGGGGTCGCCGGGTCCCCGGCAGTCACGACAAGGATTTGTTCCCCCGGGTCCAGGCCTATTGATAGCCGGCCCGTCACGAACTCGATATCGGCGCTCAGCGGGAACACGGGCTTCTCCGTAGCGTCGTCCGGTGGTGGCGGCACGTACTGGTAGCCCTGGTCGCGGAGGGCCTGTTCGATGGCCTCTCCCAGTGCTGCGAGTTGTTCTTTTTCCAACCAGCATGCTGCGGAGCGGCCGTCCCCCAGCAGACAGAGCCGGAAGCGGCGCTGGCCCGGTGGGCCGATGGCCTCGCCGTTTACCGACACCAGCCGCCCGAAATCTTCCACTTCACCCATGTCAGTCGATCCTACGGGAAGTTCGGCGAGTGGTCTTACCCCGGGGCTGGAGGGGCCCGGGTACAAAATGTGCACGGACTCCCGTCTCGGAGCCAAGCACTGCACGCGCTTGCAGCGACGCCTGCTTTACCGCGGAAACCAATGATTGTGTGCGCGCTGGCTGTGAATTAGAAACAATTTCGCCTGGCTCGCGTAAAATGCGTCAAAACCTGACGCGGGTGTCCCGTACGGTGCCTTTCCCCGCCGCACTACGCGGCCTTCCCGGCCACAAGGAGACAGCACCATGACTGAACAAACCCGCCGGGCCACTCGCCTCCTCCAGATCGCGCGGTTGCTGGAACAGTACCCGCAGGGCCTTACCGTGGCCGAGATCGCCGAAAAACTCGAGTTCAGCAAGCGCACCATCCAGCGTGATATCAACGCGCTCGAAAGCGAGATCCGCACGCCCATCCAGGTGGTCGGGCGCCGCTACAAGATCGATCCCGACACCACCCCGCTGCCTCCCATCCGGCTCAACCTCCAGGAAGCGCGGGCGCTGCTGCTCGCTGCCCGCCTCCTTGCCCGCCATTCCGACGAGGCCGACCCTGATACGTCGAATGCTCTGCACAAGCTTGCCGAAGCGCTCCCGCCCGGGCCGGTCAGCCGCGAGGTGAGCGATACGGCTGACGCGATCGGCGACCGGCCGGTAAACGCCGAACAGGTCAGGATCCTCCGCGCCATTACCCGGTGCTGGGCTTCGAGCACCACGGTGGCCATCCGCTACCGCTCCCAGCGGGCGCAGGCCGAGCTCACCACGGCGTTCGACCCCTACCTGGTGGAGCCAGCTCCTTTCGGCGCCGGCACCTACGTCATCGGCTATAGCCATAAGCATCGTGAAGTGCGCACCTTCAAGCTCGACCGTATCGTCGCAGCATCACCATCGAACGAGCGCTTCGTGCCGCGGGACATCGGCGAGATCAAGGAGCGGCTGGCCCGGAGCTGGGGCGTCGTGTTCGATGGCGAAGAGGATTACGACATAACGGTGGACTTCACCCCGCGGGTGGCCCAGCGCGTCGCCGAGACCAACTGGCACGCGTCGCAGACGCTGACCCCGCTTCCGGACGGCAGCGTCCGCCTGCAGGTACGGCTGCCCAGCTTGCTGGAGTTCATCCCCTGGGTGCGAAGCTGGGGCCCGGAAGCGCAGGTCATCGCACCCGATGAGCTGCGCCATGAAGTTGCCGGTTCGCTTCGCGAAGCCGCAAAGCGCTACACCCCGGCCGACGCCGGCGAATAACCGTATGCAAGTTCTGAATCACGCCGCTTCCGGCGCTACACTTGGGGCATGACTGCTGTCCCCCATCCTGTGAGCCGGCTGCGGGAGCGCCGCGAGCGGGCAGCGCGCGCCTGGAACGTCCATCGCGGCGTGGTGCTGGCCCCGGCCGGGCTCCCGGTACCCATCGTCGGCACCGACCTCTTCCACGACTTCCACGCCCATGCCGAACACTACTACCTCTCCGGGCTTGCCCATCCCGGTGCGGTGCTCGCTTTCGACCCGGCCGAGGGCTGGCTGCTGTTCACGCCCCAGATATCAATCGAGGAGCAGGTCTGGACCAACGCCAGCGAGCCGCTGGAGTCGCAAAAGGAACGCTCCGGCGTCGACCGCGTCTACGAAATATCCGAGCTGCGGTCGTGGCTCGAGCGCCATCGCGGGGACGCCGTCGCCGTCGTCGGCAACCACGACCTGCTCCACAACCCGGCGGGCTACGGCATCGAGTCCTGGGATGCGCTCGAACTCGATGTCGACGAGGAGCTGTCGGAGCATTGCTCCAACGTGCTCAGCGAAAGCCGCCGGGCCAAGGACGATGCGGAGATCCAGGCCATGCGCGCGGCGGCTGACGCCTCGGTGGCCGGGCACTTCCTGGGCATCCGCCACGTCCGCCCCGGGATGACCGAGCGCCAGCTCCAGATCGAGATCGAGGCCGAGTTCTTCCGCAACGGCAGCCCGCGGACCGCCTATGGCTCCATCGTCGGCGGCGGGCCGAACGGCGCTGTGCTGCACTTCGCGCCGTCGTCGCGCCATTTCGCCGACGGGGAGATCATCCTGGTCGACGCCGGCGCCGAGATCGACGGCTACGCCAGCGACGTGTCGCGCACCTTCCCGGCCGGGCGCAGCTTCACGCCGCACCAGGCCGATATGTACGACCTGGTCCTGGCTACCCAGCAGCGCGCCATCGACAATGCGCGGCCCGGCGTCGAATACAAGGACCTCCACCTTCGCGCCGCGCTCGACATCGCCACCGGCCTCCGCGACCTGGGCATCCTGCGCGGCGACCCGGAAGCGCTGGTGGATTCAGATGCGCACGCGTTGTTCTTCCCCCACGGCCTCGGGCACATGCTGGGCCTGGCGACCCACGACGCGGGCGGCTGCCTGGCCGGCCGCGAGCCCTCCGACCGCTTCGGCCTGAAGTACCTGCGCGCCGACCTGCCGCTCCAGCCGGGGTACGTTCTGACCATCGAGCCGGGCATCTACTTCATCCGCGCTCTGCTTACGGACCCCGAGCGCCGGGAGAAGTACCGTGACGCCGTGAACTGGGAGCGCGTCGATTCCATGCTCGACTTCGGTGGCATCCGCATCGAAGACGATGTGCTCATCACCGAGGACGGGGCAGAGCTGCTCTCGGGCGCCCTGCCGCGCGACCGCGCCGGGATCGAAGAGCTGCGGCGCGAGGGCCTCGAATCGTGAGTGCCCGCTACGAACAGATCACCATCGACGATGTCGCGCATTTTCCGCGCCCCGGTATGGCCATCCCCATGCGCATCGGGTTCACGCCCGACGGGAGCGCGGTGACCTACCTGGCCTCCGCCGAGGGAAACCTGGTCCTCAGCCTCTTTGCTTTCGACATCGCCACCGGGGAGGCGCGCGTGCTCGCCGGGCCGCCGCCCGCATCCACGGATGAAGGCGAGCTTTCGCGCGAAGAGGAGCTGC
>SLAK01000288.1 GCA_007126855.1 Dehalococcoidia bacterium
AGTCGCCGTCTACCGCACCATCGCAATTCTCCATGATGAGACCAATTAGGCGATCCTTTGCTTCTTCATTCATGTTGCCGTGCCGTATTTCGTCACCAGGGTTGTTCACAACGTTCTGGATACCGAAACACGCATCGCCCGGCTCCTCCCAATGGTCATCCGCGACCGCTCCCCCTGACATCAGGGCCAGCGCCAACGCTGCTGCAGCAATGGCAGCAAGCAGCCCTGTCCCAATCGTTCGAGTGCTGGTTCGCATACTTCTCTACCTCCTTGCTCAACTGGCTCATGGTGTGCGGCACCAGGAGCACCGCCTGCGAGATGCATACACCATCTGGATATATCCACGCAACTACTTTCGGATAAGTTCCTGATGTAGATGTACATTATGGTTAGCAACACAAGGGCCCCGCGGCATTCCGCCGCGAGTCCCCCACGCCCGTTTCGGCCACGGGCGCTCTTCACGATGTGCTGCATTGGATTGGGGCAAGCTGAACGCCACCGGTGCGGATGGCTGCTAAGGGGCGATGTCGACGAACTCGCCTTCCCTGGCGGTGAGGGCGGCTTTGGCGGCCCGGGTGAGGAAGTCGCTTGCGTCCAGGATCTCGAGGAGCACCGGTCTGCCGGCCGGGCTGAAGTGCACGATGAAGTTGCCCATCTCCTCGGCATGGTCGATGGCGTCGCTCGAGGTCTCCACGGTCAGGATGTCGACATCACGGTCGTACTTAATCCGCATAGCGGCCCCTCCGCGCACCATTGTCCTCAACATACACGACGCGCACCACATGGTTGCGGCTGACAACGCGTTCGGCCACCAACCGCCCCCGGCGGCCCTCGTCGACCCGATCGGGCCGGATCACCGCGTTCTCCACCTGCTCACGGGTAATGACGAACCCGTGCTGCGCCAGCAGGGCAAACTTTTCCTCGGCGTGCCGCGTGAATCGGATAGCTACGGTGCGACCTCCCTGCCGGGGTGAGCACGCGGATTGTATCAGCGAAGACATGCGCGAGCCGCTGTCCGGGCAACCCCGGCAACGCGCTCCAGCCGTTGGCTGTCGGACATGCGCGCAAAAGCAAAGGGCCCCGCGGCATCCCGCCGCGAGGCCCCCACGCCCGTTTCGGCCACGGGCGCTCTTCACGCTTCACTCATCCCTCATCCCTCATCCCTCTTCACCTGCTATCCATGCCCGTGTTGACGTAGCGGACGCACTGGCCCTGGTTCCGGAAGCCGAAGTCGTCCCACCCGCCGCGCATGCATTCGGCGCGGGCCTCAGGGCCGGAGGGATTGTCCACGTCGCGCTCAGGCTCTTCCGGCTCCGGGTCCGTGGGCGCGGGCTCGCCGGCGCCCTGCGGGAAGGTGGTCCAGTCGAAATACCAGTCCGCGTGGGAGCCATAGGCCAGGCGGACCTCCACCTTTTCGCTGGCCGCGAAGACGGCTTCGTAGGTGCCGTTGTAAACGCAGTGGTTGCGGTAATACGGCCCGTCGATGTCCGGGTTCGGGTGCGTGGCGTTGTTGAAGTCCGTCGTATCGCCGTCGATGCGGTATTCGAAGCAGGCGAAGTCGGCGAAGGGGTTCACCAGGCCAAGGGTCACCTGGCCATCTTCGACCGCGATGTCATAGGCGTGCGGCCCGACGACGCCGGGGTGCAGCGGGTTGGTGCCGGTCTTGTTCTGTTCGTTGGTGCTCGAATAGCTGTAGCCGGCAACGGCGGAGGTGGCCATCAGCGCGACCAGCGCCACGACGGCAGCAATAACGGTGAGCTTTTTCACGGGTCCACTCCTCTGGTTGCGAGTGTGTTCGTCCTCCCGTGATCGCAACATCGCCACCCGGCGGCCGGGAATCACGTTCGCCGGCCGGGGTTCACCAATTTGTGACGGCATGACCATGGTGCTGTCACCGTGCGGCCATCGGCTGTCCGCCCGGCGCGGGGCCGGGGCGGCGGGTCAGCGGTCCGCGGCGCTTTACCCTTTTTTGTTCCTTACCACGGGTCCATCCCTTACCCTTACCGCACCTCGCCCCCGCTCGAAGGAGCATCCAGATGGACCGCACCGACCCCCGCATCAACCGCCGCCGTTTCCTCGCCGGCACCTTCACCGCCGCGGCAGGAGCAGCGGCAATCGGCCTCCAGCGGCGCACTCCCGCAAAGGCTCAGCCCGCGGATGGCACGCCCGGGGTGCGCATGGAAGATGTCCGCCATTCCGGCCCAGACTTCGCCCGCGGCCGTGGGCTCGGCGCGCAGGTGGCACCGGACGCCGTGCGCGGCCCCGGCGGCTACGAAGGGCCCATTGTCGAATCGAGCTTCGCGTTCACCCACGCGGGGGTGCACTGGAGCGGCACGCCCGGCGCGGCAGCGTTCGCCGCGCGCACATCAGCCGACGGCCGCCAATGGACAGCCTGGCAGCCGCTGCTTATCGAGGCGGGCCCGGGCGAAACCCCCTCTGGCGAGACCTTCGCCGCGCTCATCGCCGCCCCGCGCCACCGCTACCTCCAGTACCGCGCGACGCTCACCGGCGGCGGCGAAGTCGACTCGGTGACGACGACGCTCATAAACAGCGCCGACGGCCCGTCGCTCTCAACCGCCAGCGCCCCGGCGCACGACACGCCGGTGACCTTCACCCGCGAACAGTGGGGTGCAGACGAATCGCTGCGCTTCGATAGCGACGGCAACGAGATCTGGCCGGTGATGTTCGTGCCGCACAAGAAGCTGGTGGTCCACCACACGGCCACCACGAACAACTACAGCACCGTCGAAGAGGCGAAAGCCGAGGTGCGCGCCATCTACGCCTACCACGCCACATCGCTGGACTGGGGCGACATCGGCTACAACGCACTCATCGACAAGTGGGGGAACGTCTACGAAGGGCGCTACGGCCAGGAGTTCGACGACGGCCGCGAAGTGCTGAGCACGGACGCGGTCGCCGGCCACGCCGCGCACCACAACTACGGCAGCTCGGGTATTGCGCTGCTGGGCACGCACACCGCACGCGGTGATGGCGGCCGCCCCGGCGTCCCGGTGTCGGACGAAGCCTACGAGGCGCTGGTGGCCATGCTCGCCTTCGAAGCGGACCGCAACCACACGGACCCGCACGCGAGCAGCGACTTCGCGCTGTTCAACGCGTCGTCGGACCCGATCACCGATAACGCCTGGAACCGCGGGCTGGACAACATCGCCGGCCACCGGGACTGCCAGGCGACGATCTGCCCCGGGGGGCACGTCTACGAGCTTCTGCCGGCAATCCGCGATGCGGTAGCGGGCAAGCTGAAGCGCGGCGAGCCGGGTGTGAGCATCGACGTCTACCCGCCCGAGACCCTGCTCGAAACGGTCGACGATACCCACGCCGTCAGCTACGCATGGACTGACGCCGAAGGGCTCAGCTACGCCATCGCACTGGAAGGCTGGAAGCAGAAGGACAGCGGTATATCGCCCGAGTACGACATCACCTACCTGCACGGCTATACGGAGGATCGGCGGCTGATCTGGCAGGAGGAGACGGACAAGACGAGCGCGTCCTTCGACGGGCTTACCAGCGGCCACTACACCTTCCATGTTGTCGGCGTCGATGAGCTTGGCAACGAAGGCTACCGCGACACGCGCACCTTCCTGCTGCTGACCGGCGCCGACGAGGATTCCGAACCCGACCCTGAGCCCGACCCGGACCCAGAACCGGGCGACTTCGAGCTCACGGCGGAAGGCTACAAAGTCCGCGGCCTGCAAAAGGCCGACCTCTCCTGGTCCGGCACGGACGCGAGCGAGGTCGAAATCCTCCGTGACGGGATCATCATCGACACCGTGGCGAACACCGGCTCTTACACGGACGACATCGACAACCGCGGCGGCGGCAGCTACGTCTACCAGGTCTGCGAGGCCGGCACGGGCACCTGCTCGAACGAGGCCACGGTCGAATTCTAACGACCACTCCGTGGGCGCACGAAGGGAGCCGGGCAACGCCTTGCTCCCTTCTTTCTATGTGCCCCCTGTCCGTCCCTCGTACTCGTCAATCGACAATCGACGATCGACGATCGACAATCCCCAATCCCTATTCGCCGTAGCGGAAGAACCCGCGCCCGGTCTTGCGTCCCAGGTGGCCGAGGGAGACAAGCCGCCGCAGCAGCGTGGGCCCTTTGAAACGCGCCTCGCCATATTCTTCGAACATGCTCTCGGCGATCGCCTGCAGCGTGTCCAGGCCGATGAGGTCGGCCGTGGCGAGCGGGCCCATGGTGTGGTTCAGGCCGACCTTGCAGGCCATGTCGATGTCCTCGGCCGTCGCCACGCCGTTATCCAGCAACTGGATGGCATCGAAAATGAAGGGCACCAGCAGCCGGTTGGCGATGAAGCCCGGCGTGTCTTTGACCTGCACCAGCACGCGGTCGAGCCGCTCGCAGAAAGCGCGGGCGTCGTCCAGCGTCTCGGGCGTCGTGCTCGCGGTGGTAACGATTTCGACCAGCTTCAGGGCCCAGGGCGGGTTGAAGAAATGCAGGCCCACCACGCGCTCCGGCCGGTGGCTTGCGGCCGCCAGGTCGCTCAGCGGCAGCGAGCTGGTGTTGCTGGCGAGCAGCGCGTCCGGCTTGCTGACTTCGCCCAGGCGGCGGAACACCGCGGACTTTACGCCCAGGTCTTCGACCACCGCCTCGATCACCACGTCGGCGCCGGCCATCGATTCCAGGCTTTCGGCATCACCGGCTGTGGCTATCCGGCTGAGTGTTGCATCGGCCTGCTCGGCGCTCATCCGCTCGCGTTCGACGTCGCGCGACAGGCGCCGGCGCATGCCTTCGACTGCCTGCCGGACTCGCGCCTCGTCGACGTCCACCAGGGTCACGTTGAAGCCGTTGGCGGCGGCCACCTGCGCAATCCCGGCGCCCATCAACCCCGAGCCGACAACGCCCACTTGCTCGACTTCCATGGCAATCCTCCGGTATGACTGTGGCTGCCATCATAGTGTCCCGGGCCGCCCGCCGGGCGACGCCGTTGCCGATGGCTTGATAGAATCCGCGCGGGAGTAAAGTGTGACAGAACCTGAAGAGAGTCTGATAACCGACGAACATCGCGCCGCGATCGGCGTGAAGAGCGAGCTTGCGCCCTTCGTCTTGCGCGAAGAGGATGTGCGCCGCATGCGCGACATGCTGGGCGACAAGGACCCGCGCTACGCCGACGGCACCGGCATCGCGCCGCCGTATGTGCTGTCCGGCTTACGATCGCGGCCGGACCGGAACATCGTGCCCCAGGTCCTTCCGCGGGGCATCCTCACGCAGCTCGAATGGCGCTTTTTCAAGCCGCTTCGCATCGGCTCCGAGCTGAAAGCTGTCGCGAGCGTCATCGATATCCGCGACCGGCTGGGCGGCCGCTACGGCTATAGCGTGCTCGTGATGAGCCAGACCGAATACCTGGACGAAGACGGCGAAGTGGTCGCCGCTTCCATCCAGACCGGCACCCAGTTCGACCCGGAGATGTCCCGTTCATGACCGTACGCTATTTCGAAGATGTATCCGTGGACGAAGAACTCGAACCCCACGAGGAGTTGCCCACCGAAGACAAGGCCATCGACTTCTTCGGCCGGAACAACCCCATGAACCCGGCCTTCGCCGACGCCGAAATGGGCAAAAAGCAGGGGTTCGGCGGGGCACTGGTGCCCGGCGTGCTGAAAATGGCGTGGATTACGCATTATGTGAACGAGTGGGCTGGCCACGAGGCCACCGTCAAAAGCGTGCGCGTCGCCTTCCGACGGCCCGACGTCGCGGGGAAGCCGCTGGTCATAGCCGGCCGCGTGGTCGACAAGCGCCAGGAGGAAGGCGAGAACATCGTCGAACTGGAGTGCGTCACGCTGGCCGATGGGCAGCCCTCGGTCCGCGCGAACGTGCAGGTTGCGATGCCTTCGCGCAACGCGTAGCTGTTCAGTAGCGGCCACCCCCTGGCCTCTCTAGAATCGCCGCATGACCTATGCGCTCGACGGCATCCGCGTCCTTGAGATTGGGACTTTCGTCTCGGCCCCGTATTGCGGCAAGCTCTTTGCCGGCTACGGGGCCGAGGTGATCAAGGTCGAACCACCGGGCGGCGACATCGCCCGGGCCCACGGCCCCTTCCGGGATGAGACGCCTCACCCGGAGACCAGCGCTCTCTATCTTTACCTCAATACCGGCAAGAAGTCGGTCGAACTCGATCTACGCGCCCCCGCCGGACTGGAAGCGTTCTTCCGGCTCGTCGAACAGTCCGATGTAGTCATCGAGAACTTCCGGCCGTCGGACCTGCAGGCGCTGGGCATCACCTACGGGCGGCTACGCGAGATCAACCCGCGCATCGTGCTGATCTCCATCACGGCCTTTGGCCA
>SLAK01000232.1 GCA_007126855.1 Dehalococcoidia bacterium
GCCCTTCAATGCCCTATAGCGAATCGTTCAGTAGTCCGGGCAAAGGTGTTATGACTATGCGCCGATTTGCGGCGTCGATTTCCCGCACAACATCCTCGATCACCGGGATTAGCACCTCGCCACGCGGCCCCCGCACCACGTACACGTCGTTTCCGCCGGGCTGCAAAACGTCTTCCACTACACCCAGTTCTTCGCCCTCGTCCGTGAGCACGGTCATCCCGATCAGTTCGTGCACGAAATGTGCGCCTTCCTCCGGCGTAATACTTTCGTCCGGCACTTCCAGCAGCAGCCCGCGCAGCTCCTCCGCTTTGTCGAGAGTTTGCACGTCCTCCAGCTCCAGCAACCATGCTTCGCCTGCCGGCCGGATCGAGCGGATGGTGAATTCGCCTTCGCCCGCATGCACCACGATGCCGGGCCTTAGATTTGGAATCTCCGGGTTGAATGCCTGGATGCGTAATTCGCCGCGCAGACCATGGGGCCGCAGGATCCGCGCCAAAGCCGTGAAGCCTTCCCGAGGCTCCTGGGGCGGGGAGGGTCGCCTACTGCGCGGGCCAGGTGCCCCCCGCCGTTTGGGGGGGTGGCCGCTGCCCTGTTCGTTCAGTCGCCGATCTCCAACGAGGCGCGCACATCTTCGCGCACCGCCGCGACCTTCATCATCGACCGTAGCCCGGTCGCGATGCGGCCATTCTTGCCGATGACCTTGCCCCAGTCGTCTTCCGCCACATCAAGCCGGATCACGACCCGGCCGTTATCGTCGTGCTCTTCAACTCGAACCTCGTCCGGGTTATCGACGAGCGCCTTGGCCAGGTATTCCACCATGTCCGCCATCATCGAAGCCATAGCCTAGCTCTCGCTTTCCTCCGCTTGCTCTGCCTCGGCCTCTGCTGCCTCGGCAGGTGGCTCAGCTTCGGCTTCCGTCGAGGGCTCCAGCGCTGCCTCCGCCGTCGCCGCCTCGGTCGCCTGTTCAGCCTTGGAAGGCTCCATCACTCGCTGAGGCGCCGGACCCTCGATAACTCCGGCACGGCGCAAGATCTTCTCGGCGGCTTCCGATGGCTGAGCGCCTTTGCCCATCCAGTCGCGTGCACGCTCCTCGTTCAGCTTGATCGATGGCGGGTTCGTGTGGGGGTCGTAAGCCCCCAGCGTCTCCAGGAATGCACCGTCGCGCGGTGCTCGCTGGTCCGCCACCACAACGCGGTACGTCGGGCGCTTTTTCTTGCCTATCCGGCGCAGACGAATTCGAAGCATGGAGTCTCCTCTAAACGCCCTCGAAGGGGCATGAGCGTTCTCGTAATCGGACTAATGCTAGCGCACCATCCCGCTATGTGCGTACTCAGCGCATCCCCGGCAGCGCGGGAAATTTGCCCGTGGTGATCGACTTGGCCAGTTTCTTGGCCTCGAAGAACTGCTTCAAGAGCTGATTCACCTGCTGTGGCGATGTCCCGCTGCCCCGCGCGATGCGCTTGCGCCGCTTGCCATCGATCTTCTCGGGGTGCCGCCGCTCCCACGGAGTCATCGAAAGGACGATGGCCTCTGCCTGCGCAAAGAAGCTGTCGTCCATGTCGTCCACGTCGAGCTGCATCTTGATCTTGTTGAATCCGGGCAGCATCTGGACGAGCTGTCCCAGCGGGCCCATGCTCCGCACCTTCCGAAGCTGGTCCACGAAGTCTTGCAGGTCGAAGGTTCCCTTCTTCAGCTTCTCGCCGAAGCGGTCCGTGTCCTCGTCGCCCATCGTGGCCTTCGCCTTCTCGATGAGCGTCAGCATGTCGCCCATGCCCAGGATGCGCCCCGCAAGCCGGTCCGGGTGGAACAGCTCCACCGCATCCGTCTTCTCGCCCATGCCGATGAACTTCACCGGCACACCGGTCACCGCCCGGATGCTCAGCGCTGCGCCACCGCGCGCATCGCCGTCCATCTTCGTCAGGATAAGCCCGGTCGTGTTCACGTGGTCGTGGAATTCCTTCGCCGCGTTCACCGCGTCCTGCCCGGCCATCGCGTCGGCAACGAACAACACTTCTGAAGGTTTCAGCGCCTTCCGGAGGTCGGCGACCTCCCCCATCATCGCTTCGTCGACGTGCAGCCGGCCCGCGGTGTCCACCAGCAGGTGCGTCGCGTTCATGCGCTTCGCTTTCTCGAGCGCGTTCAACGCGATCTCCCGGGGCTTCGTCTCAGTCCCTTCGTGGTGGATGGGCACGTCGATCTGCCCCGCCAGCGTCACGAGCTGGTCCACCGCGGCTGGCCGGTAGATGTCGCATGCGGCGAGTAGCGGCCGGTTCCCTTCTTTCTTCAGCAGGTTGGCCAGCTTCGCCACACTCGTGGTCTTACCGGAGCCCTGCAGGCCCACCACCATGATGACCGTCGGAGGCTGCAGCGAGCTTGCCAGCTTCGGCGCCTCCCCGCCAAGGATGTCTACGAGCTCCTGGCGCACGATGTCGATGACCTGCTGCGCCGGCGTCAGGCTTTTCAATACCTCGGCGCCGAGCGCGCGCTCCTTCACTCGCGACGTGAACTCGCGGACAACCTTGAAGTTCACGTCCGCTTCGAGCATGGCCATGCGCACTTCGCGTAGCGCCTGGTCGAGGTCCTCCTCGGTGACCACGCCGCGGCTGCCGAACTTTTTGAACGCGCCCTGGAGCCTGTCTGTCAGCGTTTCGAACATGTTCTGCCTGTCAGTCTAAGAGGTTGAAGCAATTCGCGCTGCGCGAGCGGCCAGCTCGCCTCCTCCGTATGGTAGCGCCGTGTGAAGGTCCGCGAGGTCATCAGGGAACTCGAACGGGATGGGTGGTACCTTTATTCTGTGCGAGGGAGCCATCGCCAGTACAAGCACGCCATCAAACCCGGACGTGTCACTGTCCCTGGCAAACCTGGTGACGATTTGGCAAAGGGAACGTTAGCGAGTATCTGGAAGCAAGAAAAGCTACGAGGCAAGCCATGAAGGGCTATACGGTCATCATTGAACCCGCTGGCGATAACTACTCCGCCTACGTCCCGGATCTCCCCGGCTGTGTCGCGACGGGCAAGACCATCGAGGAGACCCGTTCCCAGATTCGCGAGGCGATCGCATTTCACATTGAAGGCCTTCTGGAAGATAACCTGCCCGTGCCACCGCCGGAGACTATCGCGGAACTCGTTGAAATCGGCGCCTGAGGCGGTAACCGCGGCGCTATTCGGTCCCGCGCGACAGCTCCCGCTCCAGTTTCACCCGGATCCGTCGTTGCGCCGCGATCAACGGAGCCTCCATGGGATGCAGCCGGTGCCGGCCGCGGACCCGCACCCAGCCCCACAGGTACCGCGCCAGGAACCCAAAGAACCCGTAGTGCCGGTACTGTTCCACATGCATCGCTTCGTGCGCTATCAGCGCCAGTCCTCGTGCCGTCTCCGGGTCATAACGGCCCCGCCGGAAGAACACCCGCCTGCCGACCGTCACCGCCGAGGCGCGCAGCAGCACCGGCAGCCAGCACCCCGGCCGCCCCGTCACAACGCGCATGCGGATGAGCGACCGCCGGTCTACGTGTGGCGTCAGCAGGTCCACAATCCCCCGGCTCAGCCGCTCGCTCATGGTGCCGGCACCGGGATCTGCGCGTGGTCTACCTCGTAGATCGCGTAGTCGCCCATCTCGAACACCGCCGTTAGCACGTCCATGTTCTCGAATTTCGCAAGCCCGTCGGGGTGCGCATAAGCTCGCTCTGCGGCGCCCACCACCACGTATTCCACGCCGTACTTCCGAAGATACCGCTCCGCGAAAGCCGTGTCCGGGTCGTTGAAGAACTGCTGCGTGTCCCTGCGCCGCTGTTGCACGAGGTGGCCGTAGTCCCAGCGCTGCTGCGTCTGGTGCCAGTCCCAGCCGATCACCGCCGGGAGACCAGTCAGCATCGAAATCCGCCCGGGCCACTGGTAGAGCGGCCCCACCACTTCGGCGACCACGGGGCTCCCCTCCACGCTCTCCCGCAGCCATGCGACCAGCGGTGCGTCGTCCGCCAGCTCGATGAACGCATCTTCCCCCGTGCCCGAATGCTGCGCGTCGACGTGGAACACCCCGTGCTCAAGGAACACCAGCCCGTCCAGCGTCGGCGATGTCTGCGCGAAACGCTGCTGCTGCCGCGCCTCCGTCCCCGAGAGCAGGAATGCCGCCGCCCCCGCGAAGAGCACAACCGCCAGCGCTGCCACAACCCCGGCAGCGTATCGCCGCCCTTCGTGCGCCTGCACCTGCCAGCCTTCCGCCCGCCACAGCGTGCGCGCTACGTACCAAACCCCATACGCGCTTGCCAGAGCGATTAGCTGCCACGCCTGCAGCGAGAACTTGAACACCGTGTTCATCCGCACGATGTCGTTCTCCACCGTCACCATGTCCACACCCGCGGCGATGCAGAACGCCACCGCAAACATGCCCGTCACCAGCATCCGGGCCACGTCGCGCTCGGAAGACCGCCATTCCAGCCACAGCAGGTTCAGCAGGAACAGCACCGCGATCACGCTCAGAGCCACCACGGTCAGGTCGAACTGCCAGGTCAGCGCGATTAGCCCGATGATAAAGGCGCCAAGCGACAGCAATTCCCACCAGCCCAGCACGATCACCAGCGCGGGGTTCTTCCCCGGGTTCCGGTCCCGCGCTTCCAGCTCCTCCCTGTAACGCACCACAATGAACGCCACCGCTGCCACCAGGAACAGGCCGAAGTGCGCGAAGAAATGGTGCGCCGGCGTGCGCTCCGGCGCCCGCTCCAGGCCCGAGCTGAACACCTCGAAGCTGCTCGTGTACGGATAGAAGGCCACAATCATCACGCCCACCGCCAGCGCAAGGTGCCCCACTCCGCGCCACCAGCGCTCGCTCCAGGCTCCGGCGCTGAGCAGCTGCCCGGCCGCCACCGCGGCGATCATGATGAGCACCACTGTTGGGAAGTCCCACGTGTGCACCGTCCGCACCAGCCCCGCCAGCAGCCCCAGCCCGGCCGCGAGTACCCACGGCTGCGCACGCAGGCCCCGCTGCATGCTCACCACATAACCGATAGCCACCGCAATCGTGAGCCCGAAGAATGGCAATCCCATCAGGTGCGGGTGCAGGTCCGCGAACAGGAAAGTCCAGTAGGGAAACTCCGTGATGCTGAACTGGTCGAAATACACTCGACTGCTTCGCCACCAGTCGAACGGCGGGAGCTGCGCCCCGTCGATCAGCCACGCGTACAGCCCGCCGATGATTCCTACCGTGCCGCCCAGCACCGGCACCCCGCCGAACAATCCCCACTCGTTGACCCGCTGCAAGCGCTCGATCGTCTGGTGCCCCCCGTCCAGGTTCCCGATGCCCACCAGGAAGACCGCGCCGACCAGCCCCGTGATCAGCGCCGCCCGCAGGCTCACACGCCGCGCCGCCGAAGCCGCTGCAGCCCGCAGCTTGCTCAGCGCCACCAGGTTGTACGCGGTCGAGGCTGCCACGGTCGCTGTCAGCCCCGCGTACGTTGCGACGCCCAGGTTGAATGCGATTTCCGGCACGATGTGGAGCGCCCGCATCGGCGCCGCGAGCATGAACCAGCCCATGTAGTAGTAGTTCATCGTCCCGCCCGCGAACCACGGGTCATAGGGCGGCAGGATCGTCGAGCGTGCCACCGCCGTCAGGTAGGCCATCTCCATCGGCTTCTCGCCGCCCTGCGGGTGGTGCCAGACATCGGGGTTCCACGCCCGCAGCAGCAGGAACGCGAAGAACGCCACGATGAACACCGCTTCCGCCAGCACCCAGGCTTTCCATGTCTCCCGCGCATCGCGGCGCAGCTCGTCCCTCCGCAGCACCGCCACAACAGCGCCGGCCAGCACCAGCGCCGCGAACACCGCCCACACCAGCCCCCGCGAGAACTGCGCGGCATCCCACGCGACCACCATCCACGTCCCCAGTCCCAGCGCCGCGAAGCCAACGACCTTCGAAAGCCCGTACCCGCGGTCTGGCAGCCCGCGCAGCAGCCACGTTAGCCACGGCACCGTCGCCAGTGCCGCCACCTGCAACAGCAGGAACCACCACAGCCAGGGCACGCTGCTGGTGAGCCCGTCCCGGTCGAACACCTGGCTGAAGGTGCCGCCTGTCTGCTGCACCCGGGCCTCATCCGCCGTGAAGTGCAGGCCGTTGGTCGGCCCCTGGCGCGGCACAATCTGGATCGCCCGCTCCGGATACGCGTCGGCCAGCAGCGCAAACGTCCGGTCTGCGTCCCACCCCGGCGTCTTCTCGAAGATCCAGACCTCGGGATGGTCGTAGACCGTGAAAGCCTCCTCGGCGCCCCGGTCATCGACCGCGATGCCCAGGAAGGAAGGCCGCACCTCAAAGGTGGCGACACGCTCGA
>SLAK01000367.1 GCA_007126855.1 Dehalococcoidia bacterium
CGGTAGGCTTCGTCGCGGAGCGTGCGGAAGACCTCTTCCGTGAAGGCCTCGGACTCATCGGAGCCGTAGCGGAGCTTCATCTTGAGCATGCAGTCGGCCAGGCCCATGACGCCGATGCCCATGCGGCGGATGCGCTGCTGGCTGTCGCGGCATTCGTCGATGGGGTAGTGGCTCAAGTCGATGACGTTGTCGTTGAAGCGGACGGCATAGGGAATGTGCTTGCGGAAGTCATCGAAGTCGAAGGACCAGGAGCCGTCCTCGTGCTCACGCATGAAGGAATCGAGGTTGAAGGCGCCGAGCAGGCAGGCGCCATAGGGGCCCAGGGGCTGTTCGCCGCAGGGGTTGGTGGAAATGAGCGACTCGAAGTAGCCGGAGTTGGCTTCCTTGTTGGCGCGCTCCATGAAGTAGACGCCGGGCTCGGCGCTCTTCCACGCAGCTTCGCAGATCTCGTCCCAGAGGGTTCGCGCTTTGATGGTGCGGTGGACCCTGCCGCCGAACTTCAGGTCCCAGTCGCCATCGTTCTTCACGGCTTCCATGAAGCCGTCGGAGATGCAGACGCTGACATTGCAGCCTTCAAGGACGCCGGCGGTTTCCTTGGCATGGATGAATTCGAAGACGTCCGGGTGGTCGTCGTTGAGCATGATCATCGCGGCGCCGCGGCGGCTGCCGCCCTGGATGATCACGTTCTTCGAGATGAAGGCGAAGGGCTGCGCCCAGTTGACCGGCCCGGAGGAGGTGCCGTTGACGCCTTTCACCTCTTCGCCGCGGGGGCGGAGGGAGGACATGTTGACGCCGACGCCGCCGCCGCGGGACTGGATCTCCACCCACTCGTTGAGCGCTTTCATGATGCCCTGGCGGCTGTCCTGCGGGCTGGGGATGACGTAGCAGTTCTGCGCCGTCACGCCTGCGTCGGTGCCCATCGCTGCGGTAATGCGGCCGCCGGGGAGATAGCGGAAGCCGTCGAGGAGCGCGCGGAAGTTGTCTGTCCATTCCTGCTGCTGCTCTTCGGTGCGCTCGTTGAGCGCGACAGCCCGGGAGACGCGGTCCCATGCCTCGTGCGGGTATTGCTCCTCCCCGCGGGCGTAGCGGTCGCGAAAGATCTTGAGCTGGATGGGCGTGTAGCGGGATTCCATATCAGCAGCGTCCCTGGTGTCTTCGACTTGCGTCATTCTGCGCCCCCTGGTTTGGTCGATGGCCGGAGGCGCCGGAGACGCCCCCGTGGTGCGATGCAATGTTGGCGCCGCCACCGGTGCGTCTTTGTCCAAGTTTAGAACAGACGTTCGGTGGCGTGCGAATTCCCTGTTGGTGAGTGGATCGGCTCTAGCCTCCGCTGGCGACCTGCTGCAGCCGGCGGGCGGCCTGGGGCTCCGCCGGGGCTTCGTCCGTGGCCTGTTCCAGCAACGAAAGCTGGAGCGACCGCGCTTCCGCGTCCAGGATGCGGCCGTCTTCCAGCGCTTCCACGGCCTCCTTGAGCGTTGCGATATCGCTGAATGAGCGGTAGACAGACGCGAAGCGTATATAGGCGATGTGGTCCAGCTCGTGGAGCGCGTCCATGGCCAGTTCGCCAATGGTGGCCGAGGGCACTTCTGCACGGCCGTCGGCGGTGACGCGCGCCTGGATGCTTTCGACGATTTCGTCGAGCTGGCTTACCGAGACCGGGCGCTTGGTGCAGGCGCGGCGCAGGCCGGCCAGCAGCTTTTCTCGGCTGAAATCTTCCCGCCGGCCATCGCGCTTCACGATCTGGAGCGTGCTGAGCTGGGGGATTTCGAGGGTGGTGAAGCGTTCGCCACAGGAGACGCATTCGCGCCTTCGGCGGATGCCTTCGGTGGCGGCGCGGCTATCGGTGACGCGGCTATCGTGGTGCTGGCAGAAGGGGCAACGCATTGGCGGCTCCTAAAGGGCGTAGGCGCCTACACAATTTCGGCGCTGCGAGAGGGAGTGTGCGCCCTACATCTTGTGGTGTCAACCCCTTGCGCCCAAGATATTGGGCTCACTCGCCCGATCGCAGGCGGCTGCCGCGCGCGTAATAGGGGCAGGCCGGGGTGTCGGTCCAGGGGGCGAGCACGCCGCTGGCCGGGTGGAGGCAGGTGCCCCGCCCGGCGTCGCCGTCGTGGACGAATTCGCGGCACTGGCCGCAGGTTGCGGTTTCCTGCGCCGGCCACATGCGCTCCCGGGAAATGCCGGCCAGGAGCTCTTCGACGGGGTCGGCATCGAAGGGTTCGGCGAACCCGCCCTGGTAATCGCGGGTGGCACGCCGTTCGATGCGGCGGTTGCGCTTGCGCTGTTTTCGGCGGCCCATGGGGCACAGGCTATCGGGCGAAGGGGCGCAGTGTCAGCGCCTGCGAGAAGGAGCGGGCGCGCGCTATGCGGCCATTCGAAAATTCGATTCCACATGTGGACGCCGTCGTAGCAGAATGGCGCGAGACAGGGGACGGTCCTGGTTAAGTGCGCTTTGTGTTCGCCGGGAGCACGCAGGGTTGCGTTGGCGCGGCGGCCGGGGCTCCAGGGCGGTTGGCGAACGGGCCCGGCAACGTTCGCGGTCCGATGCACGAATGGCGGCGGCGGCTTATGATACGGCGCCGCATAGCCGGGGGAGGTTTGCATGCAACCGTCGAAGTCCGAGCGAGGGGTCCGCATACCGCTGCTGCGGAAGCCGGGAGCGATCCCGGGCATGTGGGCGCTGGAGTTCTACCGTTCCAATGTAGGCAAGAAAGCGGTGATGGCGATCAGCGGCATTCCGCTGCTGCTGTACGTGTTCGTGCACATGCTGGGCAATCTCAAGCTCTACCAGGGAGCCGAGGAGATCAACGCCTATGCGGAATGGTTGCGCTTCATTGCCTATCCCGGCCTGCCGGAGGGCGGTGCGGTGTGGGCGCTGCGCGTCGTGCTCATCGTCTCGTTCGCGCTGCACATCCACGCGGCGGTGTCGCTCACCATCGCTAACCGCAAGGCGCGGCCGCAGGGCTACCAGTCGAAGCGCGAGTATGCCGTGGCCAGCTACGCTGCGCGGACCATGCGCTGGAGCGGGGTCATCGTGGGCGTCTTCGTCGTCTACCACATCCTGCATTTCACGACCGGCCATGCTCATCAGGACTTCATCGAGCACGACGTCTACCACAACATGGTGACGGCGTTCAGCAGCTATCCGGTGTCGGCTGTGTATATCGTTGCGAACCTCTTGCTGGGCCTGCACATCTACCATGGCGCCTGGAGCCTCTTCCAGTCGCTCGGCTGGAACAACCGCCGCTTCAATCCCTGGCGGCGGTCGTTTGCGACGGCGTTTGCTGCGATCATCGTCATAGGGAATATCTCGTTCCCGATTGCCGTGCTCACCGGCATTGTGGACTAAGGAGGGGGAGCCAATGACCGTCGAAACACCGCCCCAGGTCGACCTGAACGCACAGATTCCCGAGGGCCCGCTCTCCGACAAGTGGCAGAACCACCGCTTCAAGATGAAGCTCGTGGCCCCGCAGAACCGGCGCCGCTTCGAGGTCATCATCGTTGGCACGGGCCTGGCCGGCGCATCCGCCGCGGCGACGCTGGGCGAGATGGGCTACAACGTCAAGGCCTTCTGCTTCCAGGATAGCCCCCGGCGCGCGCACAGCATCGCGGCACAGGGCGGCATCAACGCTGCCAAGAACTACAAGAATGACGGCGACAGCGTCGAGCGCCTCTTCTACGACACCATCAAGGGCGGTGACTACCGCTCGCGCGAGGCAAATGTCTACCGCCTGGCCGAGGTGAGCACGCAGATTATCGACCAGTGCGTCGCCCAGGGCGTGCCCTTCGCCCGCGAGTATGGCGGCCTGCTGGACAACCGCTCCTTCGGCGGCGCGCAGGTGGCCCGCACCTTCTACGCGCGCGGCCAGACGGGCCAGCAGCTCCTGCTCGGCGCCTACCAGGCGCTGGCGAAGCAGATCGATGCCGGGACGGTGCAGATGTACCCGCGGCACGAAATGCTGGAGCTGGTGGTGAAGGATGGGCGCGCAGTTGGCATTGTCACGCGCAACCTGGTGACCGGCGAAATCGACCGGCATTCCGCCCACGCGGTGGTGCTGGCCACCGGCGGCTACGGCAACGTCTTCTACCTCTCGACAAACGCCAAGGGTTCGAACGTGACGGCCGCATGGCGGGCGCACCGCCAGGGCGCGCTCTTCGCCAACCCCTGCTACACGCAGATCCATCCGACCTGCATCCCGGTCAGCGGCGACTACCAGTCGAAGCTCACGCTGATGAGCGAGTCGTTGCGGAATGACGGGCGCATCTGGGTGCCGAAATCTCCCGACGACACGCGCCCGCCCGACCAGATACCGGACGAGGAACGCGACTACTACCTTGAGCGGAGGTATCCCGCTTTCGCCAACCTGGTGCCGCGGGACGTCGCATCCCGGGCGGCGAAACGGATGGTGGACGACGGCTACGGCGTCGGCGAGCTGAAGAACGGCGTGTACCTGGACTTCGGCGACGCGATATCGCGCCTCGGCCGCGATGTCATCGAAGCGCGCTACGGCAACCTCTTCGAGATGTACGAGAAGATCACCGGCGAGGACCCCTACAAGGTGCCGATGCGCATCTACCCGGCGGTGCACTACACGATGGGCGGCCTCTGGGTGGACTACAACCTGATGAGCAACATCCCCGGGCTCTTCGTCACCGGCGAAGCGAACTTCTCCGACCACGGCGCCAACCGGCTTGGCGCGAGCGCGCTGATGCAGGGCCTGGCCGACGGCTACTTCGTGCTCCCGGCCACGTTGCCGAACTACCTGGCCGACATGCTGGGGACCACGCCCGAATCGGTGGACGACCCGGCCTTCGCCGCAGCGGAGGAGGAAGTGCGCGAGCGGGTCAACAAGCTGCTCTCCATCAACGGCACGCGCTCGGTCGACTGGTTCCACCGCAAGCTGGGCAAGACCCTGTGGGACTACTGTGGCATGTCGCGCACGGCCGAGAGCCTGACGCAGGCGATGAAGGAGGTGGAGTCGCTCCAGGAGCAGTTCTGGTCGGACGTGCGCGTGCTGGGCGACAACGAGTCGCTGAACCAGTCGCTGGAGAAAGCCGGGCGCGTGGCGGACTTCTTCGAGCTGGGTGCGCTGATGTGCCGTGACGCGCTCCACCGGGAAGAGTCCTGCGGCGGCCATTTCCGCGAGGAACACAAGACGCCGGACGGCGAGGCGCTTCGCGACGACGACAATTTCGCCTACGTCGCCGCCTGGCAGTTCGCCGGCGCGGGCAATGAGCCGTGCCTGGTGAAAGAAGACCTCAACTTCGAGCATGTGAAGCCTTCACAGAGGAGCTACAAGTAATGGCATTGAATCTCACCCTGCGCGTCTGGCGGCAGGCTCGCCCGGAGGCCACGGGGCGTTTCGAGACCTACGAGGCAACGGACATCAGCGAAGATAGCTCCTTCCTGGAAATGCTGGATGTCGTGAACGAGCGCCTTAGCGATGACGGCGAGGAGCCGATCGCGTTCGACCACGACTGCCGCGAAGGCATCTGCGGTTCGTGCGGCGTGGTGATCAACGGCCGGCCCCATGGCCCGCTGGAGCGCACGACGACGTGCCAGCTTCACATGCGCCATTTCACGTCGGGCGACACGATCACCATCGAGCCGTGGCGCGCGAGCGCCTTCCCGGTGCTTCGAGACCTTGTGGTCGACCGCAGCACGCTGGACGGCATCGTGCAGGCCGGTGGCTACGTAACGGCGCCGACGGGCGCCGCCCGCGACGCCAACTCCATCCTGGTGCCCAAGTCGGCCTCGGATACGGCGATGGACGCCGCCGAGTGCATCGGCTGCGGGGCGTGTGTCGCGGCCTGCCCGAACGGCGCGGCGCAGCTTTTCACGGCGGCGAAGGTTTCCCACCTGAACCTGCTGCCGCAGGGGCAGCCCGAGCGCTGGTCCCGCGTGTCGGACATGGTGGACCGGATGGAGGATTACTTCGGGAGCTGCACGAACTACACGGAATGCGAGGCGGCCTGCCCGAAGGGCATCAGCGTGGACTTCATCGCGATGATGAACAAGGACTACCTGAAGGCGAGGTTCAAGGACCGGCGGCGGCAGGGGCAGTCAGGCTAGGCGTCACCGGCAAATCGAGTTGCTGGAAGGCGCGGGGGCGACGCTCACGCGCCTTTCTTCATGTGCATCCAGCGCATGAGCCCGATGATGGACTTTGCGTCGGCGATGGAGCCGTCTTCGAGCTTTGCCAGGGCTTCAGCCGGTGTGAGCGCTTCGATCTCGATGTCTTCGTCATCGTCGGCCTCCTCGCTTGCCGGCTCGAGGTCCGTGCAGAGGAAGAGGTGGATGTACTCGTCGCAGTA
>SLAK01000294.1 GCA_007126855.1 Dehalococcoidia bacterium
CGACGATGAGTTCGGACGTCGCGCCCTGCTCAAGGGCGGCGGCCCAGCGCTTCAAGGCCTCGGCCTGTCCGGGACGCAGGACATGGACAGGTGCGGCATCCACCCGGCGCACAATCACCTCAAAAACATGGGAACTTGGATTTGAGCGTAGGCCCCCGCCGGCCGCTGTGTCAGGCCTTGGGGCCGCGACGATTCGTCATGGGCTGCTCGACGCGGGGCCGGCTTAGTCCCCGTTGCTCACCAGCCCGGGGACGATGGCCCGGTAATCGCCGGCCGGCGGGTTGCTTTGCTCGGGTTCAGGTTCCGGGTCTGGTGCGGGCTCCGTAACCGAGAGGTATCCCACGGCCACCCATCCGCTTAGCCCATCCGGAGTGGAAACCTGCACCCAGCTATGCGCGCCGGCATCGACTGGCTCCGAAAGCACCGTCAGCCGGGTGTTGTGCGGAAGGCAGGTTATCTGTCCACCGTTCGGTGCATCACGGAGATTTAGGCAGCTTCCGGGCGTATTCACCTGCGCGCGCGCACCGTTTTCCGGCGGGGGAGCCTCTTCGGTGGGCGTTGGCGTGGGGGCCGGGCTGGACGCGTCGCCGAAGCGGTAGACGCGGACAGCGACCCGCGGATAGCCGCTCGCCCAGGCCACGGGGTCCCAGCGCTCACGGACGCGCACGATGCCGTCCCAGCGCCAGTTCGAATCGACGACATCGTAGGTGCCATCGCCGTTGTTCGTCTTGATGATGGCGGTATGGAGGCCACTGTAGAAGGCGCCGGGGCCATTATCGTTCGGGTCGGCCACCTGGATGATGTCGCCCGGGATCGCGTTCGCCAGAGAGACCTCAACCGCCCCACCCTCGATGAAGCCGTCGTGGTAACCAAAGCCCATCTGCGCGCCAATGGCTTCCCGCACCACTTCCCGGACCCACGGCCAGCAGTGGCCCTGGTAGGTGCCCTCATAGGTCACAGCCCTGGCGACAATGGCATCCCCCGGCGTCTGATGACTATCAGCGCGGACTGGCGAGAAGATGAACACGCCGAGAGCGAGCAGCACGGCGGCAACGATGGCGGGGGCGGAAATCCGCGTGAATGTTCGTGACATAATTAATGTGCTGGCCAATGCTCCTGTAGCGAAGCTAGTTGTGGGTGAACAGACCGGCAATGGGCTTCGGCATACGCGCGGGCAACGGACGGTAACTTTCCTGTAAACCTTGCGGGGACCCGGCTGTGCCCGCCCGCGCATTCAATAACGACCACCGCGGCAGGATTCTGAAGTGCAGCGCTTGCCGCCAGCGTTCCAACGCGCCACGATCCCTGCGCCATGCACGCGGAGAACAGGGCACCAGGCGGGTCAGCGAGGCCCTGGCCCACGCGCTACGGGCCACCCCCCCGGGGAGCTGGCAACCAGGGTGTCGCATTCCATAACCGATATAGTGCGAAGTTTTTATTACGGCGGGCGCCCTCCCTGCAAGCTGCCGAAGGCATGCCCTCATGACGGCGTTCCCGGTAGGCGCCAGGCTTGCCGTCGTCGAGCGGCGTGATCGGCTTCGCGTGCTGGAAATGGAGCCGGATGGCCCTGTGTCGACGTCGCTTCCCGGGCGCTCACGGTGGCCCGCGTGGATCCCCGGCCCCGGGAAACAGCTCGTGTTCTCCCGGGGCATCGCGAACGGCACGCAGTCCTTCTGCGTCGCCAACTGGGAACCCGATGCCGGCACCGAGCCCCGCACCCTCTTCCAATCCCCGGCGGGCGACGCCACCGTCATCGCACCACGGGTGCCGCACTATGTATTGCCATCTCCCGGCGGCGGCAGTGCTGCGATCGTCGCGGCCACATCGCAGGGCCTTGCGCTCTACATCGGCGGCACGGAGCAGGCGGACAACCCTCCCGAGCCCGTGGCCGCCGGGGCGCCCCTGTTTCCGGCGTGGGATCCTTCCGGGCGCTTCCTGGCGGTGCACGTAAACTCCGTCCTGATGGTGATTGATACCCTGACGGGCGAGCATTTCCAGTCCGCGGCAGAAGATGCCGTCGGCTTCCGTACACCGGCCTACGCCGATGACGGCAACACGCTCGCTTTTGCCACCGTCGTCGAAGGCAGCGTACAGCTAGAGTTCTCCCGGCCGGACGGCACCGGGACGAAGCATGGCCCGCGATTCCCCTCGAGCACCATCCTGCAATTCCGGCCCGGCACCAACGAGCTCTATGCGGCGACCGTGGCCGACCCCAACAGTGGCCTGCTTATCAACTTATGGAAAGCCCTGCCCGGGAAAGCCGAAACGGAGATGGTCTATCGGGGACCTTTTGCTGCCTTTAGCTGGTCGCCGAGCGGCGACCGCATCCTCCTCATCTACCCGACTCACAGGGGCGATGGGTCATTCGGGCTCTACATGCTCGACCCTGCCGGCGCCATCCTGGCGGCAAGCGAGCCCATCGTCCCTTCCGATGACCAGCGCATCTGGCTTACCTTTTTCGACCAGTACGGCAAGTCCCACGTTCAATGGCTGAACGGTGGCGAAAGCATCGTCTTTTGCGGCCGCGCGGGAGCCGACCGGATCGCGCCTTCGCTTGGAGACTCAGCCGGCCCGATGGTCTACGCCTGGAGCGGAGCGCGGGGCGCGCCCCTGGAGGCTATCGTGCCCGGCGAATTCGCCGTCGGCCGGTGACCGTGCTGTATGCTGGGAGGGGTGTAAACAGGTGGTAACGCGCCGCGTTGCTGGGCTTTTCGACCCACCTGTACACTCAAAAATGGATCGCACCGTAAGGTCACTTCACCAGGGCACACTCACGCATGCACTCTCCCCAGCAACCTGAACCCAACGCCATGGAGCGGATTACCCGGGCGGCGGTACCCGTCTTCCTGCTGCTCTCCATCGTGACACTCGCTTTCGGGCTGGGCTTCCTGGTCAACGAAATGGTGACCGATAGCGGCAGCTCGACCACGGAAACCCCGGCGCCCGTCGCCAGCGGCAACGGTGCGATTGCCGAAGACTCCGTTGGCGTCGCCATCCTGAATGAGATCTTCGACATCCTCCGGACGCAGCACGTCGACCGGGACCTCATTTCTGAAGACCGCTTCCGCCAGGCAGCCATCGACGGGATCCTCAACTCGCTCAACGACCCCAACACCGAATACCTCACGCCCGAGCAGGTCGAATCCGGGGCCTTCGACCTGAGCTCGACCTACCAGGGCATCGGCGCCAGCGTGAGCGATGCCACGGGCCAGGTGACTATCGTTGCGCCCTTCCGCGATTCCCCGGCCGAGCAGGCCGGTATCCGGGCCGGGGACATCATCCTCGAAGTCGACGGCGTTTCGACCGAGGGCTGGACCGATCAGCAGGCAGTGCAGGAGATCCGTGGCCCCGCCGGCACTGACGTGACCCTCACCGTGCAGCGGACCGATGGCACGATCGACGATGTGACCGTCACGCGCGGCACCATCCTGATCCAGAGTGTCTTCGACGAGCCGTTTTTCGAGCTCATCCCCGGTGAGACCGGCGACCAGCTGGTCGACCGGGACGGCAATCCGGCGGACAACATCGCCTACATTCACATCGCGCAATTCCATGACCAGACCCTGGGAGAACTTCGAGAACTCCTGGCAGATATTGAGAATGGAGATTATGTCGGGTTGATTGTCGACGTACGGAACAACCCGGGCGGGCTGCTGAGCGCGACGGTGGACGTGACCGACGAGTTCCTCGAAGAAGGCATCATCCTTTCCGAAGTGGACGGCGCCGGCAACGAACGGTCCTGGTCGGCAAATTCCGGCGGCGTGGCCACGAGCATTCCCATCGTGGTGCTGCAGAACGGTGGTAGCGCCAGCGGCGCCGAGGTCATCGCCGCCGCGCTGCGCGACAACAACCGGGCGGTCGTCGTCGGCGAGCGCAGCTTCGGCAAGGGCAGCGTCAACCAGCTCCGCCACCTGGAGAATTGCGGCGACCCGGACGGGTGCGGTGCGCTTTACCTCTCGGTCGGCCGCTGGCTCACGCCTGACGGCAAGCAGATCGAGGGCACGGGTGTCGCGCCAAATGTGGAAGTCGAGCTGACCGAAGACGACTACATTCTCCACGGCGACCTGCAGGTATTTGAGGCAGTCGATATCCTGCTTGGAAACCAGTAAGGTCCGCCCTGGCCCTGTCTCACGCCCCAGGCCACGCCCTGCGCCGCCAGTGCGCTGTGACAGGCTCACGGATCGGAAACATCGATGAACAAGAACGACGGAGTCATCGCCGTAAACCGGCGTGCAAAGTTCGACTACGACATCCTGGACCGCTACGAAGCCGGCATCGTCCTGACCGGCAGCGAGATCAAGTCGGTCCGGCAGCGCCACGTGCAGCTCCAGGGCGCCTACGCGCGCTTTCGGGACGGTGAGCTTTGGCTGCAGGATGCGCATATCGCGCTCTACGCCAACGCCGGCTACCAGCAACACAACCCAACCCGCGACCGCAAGCTGCTGCTCCATCGCAAGGAGCTGCTGCGGATCGAGCAGCAACTGGGGGAAAAGGGGCTGACGCTCATACCGCTTTCCATGTACCTGAAAGACGGCAAGGCGAAGGTGGAGCTGGGGCTGGTGCGCGGCCGGCGCAAGCACGACAAGCGCCAGGCGATTCGCGAACGGGAGACAAAGCGCGAGCTGGAGCGTGCCGTGCGTACACGGGGCTAGAATTCGCCCGAACACATGTGCTATAGTTAGGGGCGTAACACGGGGACGAAAGGATTCGACAGGAGTGTAGGTAGCCGGACAGCAGGCCGAGGATGGTCACCAACCTCGTTAATCACGTGACCGAAATATAACTGGCAACCGCCAACCTGAACTTCTCGCGGCTTAGTCCGTGAGCGTCCCCCGGGGCCCCCGCCCTGGCGGGGTTGCGGGGAACGACAAAAATGCCAGGGTGCCGCAGCCAGACGCCGATACTGCTGCGAAAGATTATCGGCTGGCCGTTCGATGCGAGGCTCACCATCAACATCGACCGGCGAGACTCAGATCGGTGAGTAAGCCTGTAGGATAGTTCGGAGCTAAAGCTCACTGGACCGGGAGTTCGACTCTCCCGCGTCTCCACCAAAAGACGACGATGAGCCGGGCCGTTGCCTTGTGACGGCCCGTTTTCTGTGCCGGTGGATGGAAGATTATGTCACGTTGCATTGCCGTTACCAGCGGACCATGGCCAGCGCTAAACGGTATCTGAAGTCTGGAGTTGGCGCGCGAGCTCGAGCCCGGCTTCGCCGGTGATTGCCGGAACGACCGTTGTGTCGAACAGGTCAGCCCACTGAAAGATGGCACTTATCACGGTGAGCGCGTCATCGCACTCGGACACGATAATCACGTCTGGCTCTTTGCCGGCAAGCCAGTACTCGCCGATGACCCGCATGCCCTCCGGGTAATCCCACTCAAGGCGGCGCTTCGTCCGCTCCTCAAGTGATGATTCGGGCTTGGCCTTCATGAGCGAAACGAACAACATGCCTTGTCTCCTGGTCCCTCATTGAGGAACTCCTGGACTCCGTTTTCCGCAGGACCGAGGTGTAGCCTTGAGTCCCGCTGCATCAGGGGGCAGTGACGAATACGATGATAGCCGCGCTCCACCGCTGCAGCGGCGTTTCATCGGCTGGGGAGAGCCTTGTTCGCGGACGCGAGGCGAGAGCCGCTGAAGGCTTGAACAAGGCGAGACGTACTACCAGGAACTTCAGCGGCAAGGCACGATCGAGAGCTTCGACGTGGTGCTGCTGGAGGCGCACGGGGGAGACCTCGGGGGCTTTGCGCTGCTGCGAGGTGACGAAGAGAAACTGCTGCCCCCTGATCGGGGACGAAGAGTTCAATGGCCTCACCACACGCACGCGCCTCGTCGTGGACAATTTACGGGTGGTGATAGGAGTGACGGGCGCGGTAATTGAGCAAGGGATGGCTGTGTATCAGCGGGAGGTAGCCGCACTAGGCTGACCAACGCCGGGCCAGGCCTTTCGCCTCGGTGCGACCGTCGCGGCCGGGCCAGCTATAGGAAAGGGGGCGGTCTCAGCCCCTCGTCCCCGCCGCGCCCTTCGCCTCAATCAACGCGTCGAGCTCGACCTTGAGCCGGTCGAGCACCTCATCGTAGCCGAAGGCGCCCAGGTGCTCTTCGCCGCGCTTCAGGTTGACGAAGGTCGGGGCGCACCAGAGCCCCAGGTCAGCGTCGTCCGTCTCTCCCGGGCCGTTCACGCGGCAACCCATCACGGCAATCGTTATGTCGTGTTGCTTTGCGTAGCGCGTCATTTCCCGCACGTTGAAGGCCAGGTCGACGAAGGCCTCGTTCTCGACGCGCGAGCAACTCGGGCA
>SLAK01000305.1 GCA_007126855.1 Dehalococcoidia bacterium
GCGCTGGAGCTGGGCGAAACGCTCGCGGGACAGCCGCCCGAGGCAATCCGGATGATCCGGCAGCTCTTCATCGAAAACAGTGTCGAAGCCGACGTGGATACCGTGATGCGGCGCGAGGGCGAAGCGCTGGTGCGGGCTCGCGAGACCGAGGATCACAAGGAGGCTGTTCGTGCGTTCATGGAGAAGCGCGAGCCTGTCTTCCGTCGCTAAACGGGGGGTTCGAGCCTTCAGGCTTTCCGGTTTGGCCCCGTTCGGGTAGCTTGAGACTGTGTTCGGCCGTTCTTTTACGATTGCGCGCATCGGTGGGATTGCCATCGAGATCCACCCGTCGTGGCTCCTTATCTTCGCCCTCATCACCTGGAGCCTGGCGGTGGGCGTCTTCCCGATGCAGTTCGAAGACTGGGCGACGGCCACCTACTGGATCATCGGAGCCATCGCGGCACTGTTGCTTTTCGTGACGGTGCTCATCCACGAAATGGCGCACGCGGTGGTGGCGATCCGGCGCGGACTGCCCGTCCCGCGCATCACGTTGTTCATCTTTGGCGGGGTGTCGCACCTGTCGCGCCAGCCGCGCACGGCGGGCGAAGAGTTCGCCATCGCCGCAGCCGGTCCCGCCGCCAGCCTGGCCATCGCGATCATCGCCGCGGCGCTTTCCCTGGTCGTGGTGAACCTGAACGAGCAGGCCACGGCAATCGTGGTCTACATCGCGCTGGTGAATTTCCTGCTGGCCATTTTCAACACGCTGCCCGGCTTCCCGCTGGACGGCGGCCGGGTGCTGCGCTCGATAGCGTGGCGGAAGACCGGCAACTTCATGAAGGCGACCCGGATCGCGTCCGGGGTAGGCACGGGCTTCGGATTTGGGCTTATCATCATTGGTTTCGGCTTTATTCTCTTCGGCTACCTGATCAACGGCATCTGGTTCGCCTTCATCGGGTGGTTCCTTTCGACGGCGGCCCGGGGCGAAGCGGAATCGCTGCGGCTGGAGTCGGTTTTGGGACCGCTCCAGGCGCGCGACGTGATGAGCCAGAACTATGTGGTGGTCCCGCCCGGGCTCTCGTTGCAGCTCATCGTGGACGAGTTCATGGTCGCGGAAGGCCACCGGGCGGTGATCGTAGCGCGGGACGAGACGGTCTACGGGATCGTCTCGATTTCGGACATCCGCAAGGTGCCGCGCGACCGGTGGGCCGATACGCCGGCGCAAGCGGTGATGACGCCCCGCGAGGAAGTGGCGACCGTGAACGCGGACACGCCGGCGATGGAAGCCCTGGAGCTGATTGCGCAGCGAGGCCTGAACCAGGTGCCCGTGCTGGAAGAGGGGCGGATGGTCGGGTTGATCACGCGGCGCGAGCTAATCGAACGCATCCAGGTTGCGGAACAGCTCGAGGATCGCCGCGAGGTGCCGACGGGTAGCCGGCGGTCGTAGCGCCGTAGTGGTGCGCGGCTAATTCGGCGCGGGCTGGTAGGGGCGGATCGCCCAGCTTTCCCAGAGCTGCCAGGCGAGCTTGTTTGCGCCGTCGCCGTGCCGAAGGCCAATGTCGCGGAACGCGGCCAGGGTGCCCTCCCTGGCGAAGGCCGGGTCCCGGGCTGCGCGCCAGATGACAGCGGAGAAGTCCGACGCCTCAGCCTCTTCGAGCAGGCGCTCCAGGTAGTCGTGCTGGTCGTCTTCGGCGCCCCGCACGCGATAGCCGTCGACGGGCGCCGACGGGTATGCGGCGTCGACGATGATGATCTCGCCATCCCAGCGGTCGCGGAGCTGGGAGTAGTACTGGGGCCTGAGGTCGGCAGCGGCGCGAAGGTCCGTGAGGTAGGGGTAGGTGCTGATGGCGAGCACGTCCATCATGCCGGAAAAGATGTCGAACACTTCCCAGGCCGGCGGATGGACGAAGCCAAGGTTCCCTTCAAGGTCTTCGAGCTGGAAGGTGGGGAAGATCTTCACGTCCGGGTCGGCGTCTTTCGCGTTCTCGTAGGCCTCCTGGTAGAGGGAGACGAAGGCCTCGAACTGGTCGGGCGCGCGGTCGCGGAGCATGTTGACTTCGACACCGAGCGCCAGGTAGCCGGGCTCGTAGTTGCGCACGATGTAGCGCGTGTAGGCGACGAAGGCTTTGCGGAGGTTCTCGTCGAGAAAGCCGTCGGCCTGGCTAACGCCCTCTGGCAGGTTGGCGAGGCGGCTGCGCTGGACCATCGGGTCGGTAGGGTCGATGGCATAGACGAGCGACAGGTGGTCGTACTGCTCCAGGAGGGCGGTTTCGAGCCGGGTCGTTTCAAGCGTCTCGCGGGATATCTGGCGGTTGGGGAAGAAATCCTCCCACGGTGGCGCGCGCTGGATAAGGACGATTTCGCCGTACTGGGCAGCGGTAGCGATGGCAGCGATGTAGCTGTCGGTGGTTCGTTCGGCGGGCATGGCGCTGAAGCCGAGGGCGAGGTTACGCGGCTCGCCGGCCGGCTCGGGCCGCGTGATGTTGGGGCCCGGCGTGTAGTTTTCGGCATCGTCGACATCGCGGCAGGCAGCCAGCAAGGTTATGGCGAGCACTGCTACAATCCAGAAGGCGGGAGAACGGCGGACGAGAGGCGTAATGCGGAACGCCTTCCTTGGCGCGATCCTGGTGGGGCTGGTCGGCGGGCTCGTCGTTGTGGCGGCGCGGTCAGTCACGGGTGGCTCTGAGACCGGCACCGGCGCGACGCCCGCCGCCGAAGTCACGGCGACGCCGGACCCGGGCTCGCCCCGCGCCACTGCTGCCGCTTTTGCCGCCGCCCTCGAAATTCGCGACATCGCCGGGCTCTATGACCTCCTTGACGAGGGGTCCCGCTTCGACCGGACGCTCCGTGACCTTGAGCAGGTCTATGGCAATTTCTTCGAGGAGACGACCGCCGTCGCACTCGACGTTGAGGTGTCCGACGCAACCGAAGCCGGCGCCACGCTTGATGTGACCCTCTCGACAGGGTATTTCGGCGATCTCGAATACTCCATAGCGCTGGCCTTTACCCGGGAAGACGATGGCCGCTTCAAGGTCGCCTGGACGCCGTCGGCGGTGCACCCGGACTTGCGCGATGGCCGGCGTTTCCAGAGCACGGTCGAACGCCCGCGTCGAGGTGCGATCTACGACCGCCACGGGGAGCTACTGGCACACACGATGGACCTGCGATACGTGGGCCTCAACCGGGCGCTAATCGATGACCGGGAGGGTGTGACGGCACGGCTCGTGGAGTTTGGCTTCAACCGTGGCGACATCGATGCAGCCTTCGACAGCCCGCTGCCCGCTCATTACCGCGTCCCGGTTGGGACGGTCGATGAATCGCGAATGGACGATGCCTACGACCTGATCAACGAGACGCCCGGGCTGCTCGTGTACAACGTGCTCCAGCGGGTGCACCCGCTCGGGCCCGCCGCGGCGCACGTGGTCGGCTACACGCGGGAGTTGACAGCCGAAGAGCTCGAGGGACGCTCGGGCCATGGCTACCGGCCCGGCGACCGCATCGGCGCGTCGGGCCTGGAGTTTTCCATGAATGTGCTGCTGGCGGGCGCGCCGGGCGGTGTGCTGGAGATCGTCGACCAGCGGGGTGAGGCGATACTGCAGGTTGCCGAAACCGAGTTCGTCGACAGCCAGGACGTGCATACTACGCTGGACGCCAACGTGCTGCGCGCCGCGCATGACGCGCTCGAGGAGTGGCAGGGCGCGGCGGCCGTCATCGACCCGCGCACCAACGAGATCCTGGCTATCAATAGCTCACCGTCCTTCGATCCGAACGCATTCGAGCGGAATGACGTCGACGCGATTTCCCGCATCCTGGAGATGCAAGGCAACCCGCTGTCGAACCGCGCGACGGGCGGCCTGTACTCGGCCGGTTCGACCTTCAAGCTGATCACGGGCGCGGCCGGGCTCATGGCCGGGATCGTCACGCCCGGGCAGACGATTGAATGCGGCGCACTCTGGCACGGGGAGGACCCGCCGCGGCGCAACTGGGAGGGCGCCCAGGGACAGCAGACAGTCGCGCAGGCGCTCATGCGGTCGTGTAACCCGGTGTTCTACGAGATTGCCCAGCGGCTGTATTACCAGGCCGAGGACGGCTATCTGTCGCATGTTGCGCGGTTGTTCGGCCTGGGTTCGGAAACCGGGGCTGCGGGGCTCAACGAAGAAGCAGGCCTGGTGCCCGATTACGAATGGAAGCCGGCGGCGCGCGGAGAGCCCTGGTACCCGGGCGACGAGGTGAACCTGGGCATTGGGCAGGGGGATCTGCAGCTCACGCCCCTGCAGCTCGCGAACGCATACACCGCCTTCGTGAACAACCGGCTGCGATCCACAGTGATCCTACAGGGTGAGGAGGCGGAAGACCGGGGCGAGATCGGGCTCACCGCTGCGCAGCACGCACACCTCATGGAGGGGCTCAGGCTGGTCACGGCCAGCACCGGCACCGCCGCGCGGGCGTTTTCCAACGCCGGCTACAGCGGATTCGCGGGCAAATCTGGCACAGCCGAGGAGGCGGATGAGCAGCAGCACGGGCTTTTCGCTGCCTTCTACCCGGCGGACAATCCGGTGGCGGTGGCCGCGGTGGTGCTCGACGACGGCGTTTCTGGATCGCTCCAGGCGGCGCCGATTACGCGGGATATCCTGCTGGCGGCGGCCCGGTAGTCCCTCGGGTCTGGAGGAGCTGGAGCGTGTTGCCGTCGGGGTCGTGGAAGGTGGCGACCCAGCCGCCCCAGGATTCCTGCTCTGGCGGGCGTGAGAACTCGACGCCGGCATCGGCCAGGCGGCGGTGGACAGCGTGGATGTCGTCGACGGCGAAGTTGACCATGATGCGCAGCGGGTCGCGGCTGGCGCCTTCCACCTGGCTATGGACGGCGACACTGAGGCGGAAGTCTCCCCATGCGAAGTTGACGAAGCCGTCTTTGACTGAGCGCGGTGGGAGCCCGAGCACATCGCGGTAGAAGCGAAGCATGGGCTCGAAGTCGGCCGTCCAGATGAGCACACCGTTGACGCCGGATATTGATCCTGCCACCGCTAGCGGCCTTTCCATTCGGGAGTGCGCTTTTCGCGGGCGGCGGCCATGCCTTCGGCAGCGTCCTCGGTGGCGCCGGCGACGCGCCGCATGGTCTCGCCGAAACGGATGGCCTCAACAAAGGGCACTTCCTGGCCGCGGGCGGCGACTTCTTTCGTGGCACGGACAGCGAGTGGCGCCGATTTGCAGAGCCGTCCGGCCAGGTCGCGCGCGGCAGGCATCAACTCGTCGTGCGGCACGACCTGCCAGGCGAGGCCCATCTCCTTCGCACGCTGTGCGTCGACGCGCTCGCCGATGAGCAGCAGCTCCATGGCGTGGGCCCAGTTGACGCGGCGGGGCATGCGCACGGCGCCCTGGATGGTGGGCACGCCCAGGCGCACTTCGGGGAAGCCGAATTCGGCGCGCTCGCTGGCGATGACGAAGTCGCAGGCGGCGGCAAGCGTGAGCGCAAAACCCAGGCAGTAACCATTCACAGCGGCGATGCTGGGTTTCCACACTTCCAGTCCGGATTCAAGCGAGGTGAGGCTGGGGGTTTCCCAGTGGGTGGCGCCCCGTGGGCGGGCGCTGCTGCGAAGGTCAGCGCCGGCGCTAAAGGCGCGGCCGGAACCGGTGACAATGGCGACCCAGGCCTCGTCGTCGTCGCGGAAGCGGACCCAGGCGGCGTCGAGGTCTTCGCGCAGTTCCTGGTTGATGGCGTTGAGCGCTTCAGGGCGGTTGTAGGTGATGGTGGCGATGTGGCCATCGCGTTCGTAGAGGACGGTGCCGGCCATGGTAGGCGCCTCCTGGCAGCGCAGTTTGCTGGTGGAAACGAATGCTAAACGAATCGGGCCCGGAAAACAGACGCAGTGCTCAGGATCGTGATTTTGTATTCAGCCGGCCGGTCTGGCGAGTGCGTCTGTTGGAGAAGGAGGTGAAATCGCGATCGAAACGAATCACCGGGGTCCCCGGCGCCCTCAGATAAGCTACCCACGTGCCCCGGAATATGGATCACCGGCCGCCCCCCGGCCGGGCTCCGCCGATCCCGGCTTTGCCGGGCGGCCTGCAGCAGCAGTTCCTCGAACAGGCGCCACGGCTTGCAGTGACGGCAATGCGCAGCCGGGCCCGCGTGGCACCTGGCTCGCCGCAGCCCCAGAGGCGACTTCGACGACGGTGCCCGCGCCGGGCCGGGTGCGGATGGCCAGTTCGGCGCCAACGAGGTGGGCGCGTTCGTACATGCCGTTGAGACCGAGGTGCCCGCGGGCTGAGAATTCGCTCATGGAGACGTTGGGGTCGAAGCCGCAGCCGTTGTCGCAGATGCGCA